>CALDHI010000102.1 GCA_937941545.1 uncultured Alphaproteobacteria bacterium | reverse complement strand
TCAACGTCTTTCGCGTAGAGAAGGTGGTTTTCATAGGATGTGAAATACCGCCGTGTCTCCCAATCCGCCGCCAATCCTGTATAAACAGCGGGCGTAATATCACCATTTTCTGTGGCAATGCCAACGCCTGATTTTAAATAGATGTTGGCTTGTTTGCCTTTTTTATTCCATCGCTTAAGCAAGTTATTGAGCTGTATCGTGTCTAAATGTGCTTTTGGTTCGCGCAAATAAGTGTGCTTAAACCCAACGGAATATTTTGCAGTTGGGGAGTAATGCACATGCGCTGAATTGGCGTCTTTATCATTCATCACCATAACCGTCCAGCCCGTTGGGTAGGACACAGGGCGAGCCAGCGCAGTATTTACGCCGACCATAAGTAATAAACTAGTTAAAAATATAGGTTTAATCATTACTTTTTCCCGTATGAGATTAATAGTTTATTCGATTGTATAGCGTAAAGGGTTACGAAGACAATTTAAATAAAGGGATTAATACTCGCGGTTTAGGGTGAATGAGACCAAATTAACCAGTGTTTCTTTGAGTGCGCTGTCGGCGATAACATCAAGCTGTTGGATGGCGACTTCGCCATATTGCGCGGCTAAGGCCATACCTGTTTCTAAGGCGCCGTGCTTTGCAATAATATCTTTAGCAGTTTGCAAGTCCGCATCGGATTGGTCTTTATCGCCCAAGGTACGTTGCCAAAAGGTGCGCTCTTGTGCATCGGATTTTTCTATCGCGATTAGAACTGGCGCGGTCATTTTACCTTCGCGAAAATCATCCCCTACGGCCTTGCCCAGTTTTTCTTGCGTCGCGCTATAATCAAGCACATCGTCAATCACTTGGAACGCCATGCCTAAATTCATGCCATACTCTCTCATGGCTTTGATTGTCGCCTCATCTTGCCCCGCAATCACTGGGCCAACTTCGCAAGCCGCGGCAAAGAGGGAGGCGGTCTTGCCTGCAATCACGGCCTTATAATCCTGCATGGTTGTCGCAAGGTTATTTTGCGCCGCCAATTGCAACACTTCGCCTTCGGCAATAATGGCAGAGGCATTAGATAAGATACGCAACACATCCAGCGAGCCATCGGCGACCATAAGTTGAAACGCACGGGAGAATAGAAAATCCCCAACTAATACGCTGGCTTCGTTGCCAAAGATAACATTAGCGGATTTTTTACCGCGTCGCTCGTCGCTATCATCCACCACATCATCGTGAAGAAGCGTGGCGGTATGGATAAATTCAACGGCGGCGGATAAGCGATGCGCGCGCATCATGTCCCCATCAAACAACGCCGTGCAAGATAACGTCAAAAGCGGGCGTATGCGTTTGCCCCCTGCGGCAATCAGATAGCTGGCCAATTGCGGGATAAGAGGAACCTCACTTTGCATATGCTGTAAAATCATTTCATTCACGCAAGCCATGTCTTTGCGCATCTGATTTTGCAAAATATCCAGCGGATTCAAAATTTCATCATTTTTTGGCTGTAAAGCAGTCATAAGAATGGTTTAATAGGGCTATGACTGCTTTTCAAGAAATTTATGTCCTAAACAAGAGATTAAAATTGGCACATTTGCCCAATGGCTTCAGAACAGCCATGGATAGCGTGCTTTTGGCGGCCTCTTGCCCCGCGAAAGCAGGGGAGCATATTTTGGATATAGGCGCGGGTGTCGGCGGCGTAGGGCTGTGTGTGCTTTCCCGTATCAAAGGGGTTAATCTAACGGGGGTTGAGATTCAGGGCGCGCAAGTCGAGCTGGCGCAACGTAATGCCGTGACCAATGGCTTTGAAGATCAGTGTGAGTTTATTGAGGCTGATATCCGCGTTTTTTTACGTGATGCTCACAAGGATAACGCGCGTAGCGAGCCTGCCCGCCTGAGCGACTCAAAAAGCGATTCAAAATATGATCATATTATATGCAATCCACCGTATCTGGAGGCGGGAACGCATGTTCGCTCTCCTCATATTGAAAAGGCTACTGCTATGGGGCATGAGGATGAGGCGCTGGATATTAAAAATTGGATTGATACGGCGCATTATTGTTTGAAATCAAAAGGCTCGTTTACGCTTATCCACCGTAGTGATCATTTGGATGAAATCATGAAGGCGTTTGGTAAACGCTTTGGCGCGATTGAGGTTTTTCCGCTATGGCCAAAGGCGGGCGTGGCGTCTAAGCGTGTGCTTATTCGCGCATACAAGGATAGAAAATCACCGATGACTTTACATTATGGGCTTATCCTTCATAATGAGGAGGGTCAATATACGGTTGAGGCGGATGAGATATTACGAGACGCTAAGCTGTTATTTTAAACATTTAAGGGGCGATTGATTTATGAAACATTTATTTATTACTACTTTACTATTATTGGGTATCAGTAATGTGGCGCACGCCGCCAGTCCTCATGGTCTATGGCTGACAGAAAATGAGCGCTCGGTTATTCGTATGCATCATTGCGGTGATAATGTGTGCGGTAAAATTGTTTGGATTGTAAAAGGTGGCTTACAACATGACGTAAAAAATCCTCAAGAAAATTTACGGGGGCAACCGATGTGCGGTCTTCAAATCATGCAAGGGTTCTTACAAAAGCCTAATACCTTTAAAGAATGGGTGGGTGGTAAAATATATAAAGCGGATGATGGCGATATCTATAATGCGAATTTTAAGTTAGTCGAAGATAATAAGTTAAAAGTCAGGGGCTATGTTGGTTTACCGATGTTTGGTAAATCCCAGACGTGGACACGGGTGAATGCAAAAGATTATCCAACTTGCGTACCAGCTCAGAAAAAATAAATGACTATTGATATCAGACAAGCAAGTGAGGGGGATATTGACTCCCTTCAAACACTTTATGCCAAAATTGGCCAACAAGATGAGGGATATTTTGAAACTCTTTTTGAGAAAGATTGTGTCTTATTAATTGCCTCGCAAGATAAAGCCGATATTGCCTTTGGTGTTTTGAATTTTGAGCCTAAATATAGCTTGTACCAACGCTTGGGCTATCCTGAAATTCAAGATTTAAACGTCATACCTGAACACCGTCAACAGGGCGTTGCGACGGCATTGATTGAAGCATTTGAAGCATTAGCGCAAGACCAAGGTGCGAAAGCCATGGGAATTTCAGTTGGCTTAACCAAAGATTACGGCCCCGCGCAGCGGCTTTATTTTAAATTAGGGTATATCCCTGATGGCAATGGTGCAACGTATGATCGCGAGGGGGTAACGTTTGGAACGTCTTATCCTGCCGATGACGACTTATGCCTTATGATGGTGAAGAGTTTAGCCTAACCCATAACTTTTTTATAAAGTTTGGAATTTTGTATTTGGGCTATCTCATCGACAAAGCGTTGACGATAAATTGTTTGGTATCTATTTTGGGGCATCGAATCTGTGCCTTGCGCTACTTCATTAAATCTAACAAGTGTTTCTTTTGAGATTTGACCTCTCTGGCTTAAGTCGTCTATTGCTTGATTAATGGGAGGGCTGTAATATTGTTGTGCAATACCATGCTGCTCAACCTCTGCCATTGTTGTTGCTATACAAGGGGTGTCATCAGCGCTTTGTGAAAAATCTATGCAATCTAGAATGTTTTCCTTGGCTTCTTCAAAAGTGCTACAAAGCCGTTGAATTTTTTCAGGCGATTTTGTTTCCCCTCTCTTTAGTATCTTAATCATCAAAAATTATTAAAATATTAAATCAGTTATGTCAACGAATAGGCTCGCTTTTTTAATGTTTTTTTTATTGAATCCCTCTAGGGTGATATTTGTAATAATCATGACAAATTAAAGGGGCTTTTATCATGACTAAATGGGTATATCACTTCGGTAAAGAAACAGACGGTAAAGCGCAGATGAAAAATCTGTTGGGTGGCAAGGGCGCAAACCTTGCGGAGATGTCTAGCCTTGGTTTACCTGTTCCTCCTGGATTTACGATTACAACCGAAGTGTGTACCGCGTTCTACGATAATAACAGCCAGTATCCTGACGAGCTGAAGGCGCAAGTTCTTGATGCTATTGGTAAAATTGAAAACCAAATGGATATGAAGTTTGGCGATGCAAGTAATCCGTTGCTTGTGTCTGTACGCTCTGGCGCGCGGGTGTCGATGCCGGGTATGATGGATACGGTTTTGAATTTGGGTTTAAATGATAAAACGGTTGAAGGCTTAATTGCCAAATCTGGGGATGAGCGTTTTGCTTGGGATTCATATCGCCGCTTTATTCAGATGTATGGCGATGTCGTCATGGGATTAGAGCATCATGATTTTGAAGACATCATGGAACAACATAAACGCGATATGGATATCACGGAAGATACCGATATCACCGCTGAGGGGTGGAAAGAGGTTGTTGCGAATTATAAGGAAATGGTACAGCGTCAGCTGGGTAAGCCTTTCCCTGAAGACCCTCAAGAACAGTTATGGGGTGCAATTGGCGCGGTATTCAGCTCTTGGATGGTGCCGCGCGCGATTACCTACCGTAAAATTAATGATATCCCATCAAATTGGGGAACCGCGGTGAATGTTCAATCCATGGTGTTTGGGAATATGGGTGAAGATTGCGCAACGGGCGTGGCGTTTACGCGTGACCCGTCAACGGGCGAGAATTTTTTCTATGGTGAATATCTGGTCAATGCTCAAGGCGAAGACGTTGTTGCGGGTATCCGTACCCCGCAAAGCCTCACCGTGCAGGGTAAAGAGCGCGAAGGCTCCGACCTGCCTGCGATGGAAGAAGTGATGCCAGCGGTGTTCAAACAACTGGATGAAGTGCGCCATACGTTAGAAGCGCATTATAAAGATATGCAAGATATTGAATTCACCGTTCAGCAAAATAAATTATTCATGTTGCAAACACGTGCAGGGAAACGTACCGCCGCTGCCGCGCTTAAAATTGCGGTGGATATGGTGGATGAAAAACTGATTACGAAAGAAGAGGGACTGTTGAGATTAGAGCCATCTTCCTTGGATCAATTGCTTCATCCAACGCTAGACCCGAAGGCGTCGAAAAATATTATTGCGAAGGGTTTGCCTGCGTCCCCTGGCGCGGCGTCTGGTATTGTCGTGTTTAGCGCGGATGATGCGGAAAGCCGTGCCAATAATGGCGAAGATGTTATCCTCTGCCGTATTGAAACCTCCCCTGAAGATATTCATGGGATGCATGCGGCGAACGGAATTCTCACCACACGCGGCGGCATGACGTCACATGCGGCGGTTGTGGCTCGTGGTATGGGTCGCCCTTGCGTTGCGGGTGCGGGCTCTATCTCTATTGATTATAAAACGAAGACGCTCAGCGTTGGAGGTAATGACGTTAAAGAAGGTGACATCCTAACCATTGATGGCGGTAAAGGCGAGGTCATGTTGGGCGAAGTTGCCACGATTAAGCCCGAGCTGTCTGGTGATTTTGGTATTGTCATGCAGTGGGCGGACGAGGCGCGCCGTATGAAAATTCGTACTAACGCGGAAACACCGCTTGATGCCCAAACCGCCAAAGATTTTGGCGCGGAAGGTATTGGCTTGTGTCGTACTGAACATATGTTTTTTGAAGCGTCCCGTATTCAAAACGTGCGTGAGATGATTTTCGCGGAGACATTAGAAGGGCGTGAAACCGCGCTGGCGAAATTGCTTCCTGAGCAACGCAAAGACTTTATTGATTTATTCAAAATCATGGATGGCTTGCCGATTACGATACGTCTTCTTGATCCACCGTTGCATGAGTTCTTGCCACAAACGATGGAAGATATTGCGAACTTCACCAAAGAATCTGGTTTAGAAGAAAGCTACGTCACACGCCGTCAATCTGAATTACATGAGAGCAATCCTATGTTGGGGCATCGTGGTTGTCGCTTGGCGATCACCTATCCTGAAATTTGTGCGATGCAAGCGCGGGCTATTTTTGAGGCCGCCGTTGAAACCAACGCAACACCCGAAGTGATGATTCCCTTAATCATTGGCGTGGAAGAACTTAAGATTTTGAAAGAGGTCGTTGTGGCACAAGCCGAAGCCGTCTTTACCGAAAAAGGAAAGTCGGTTGAGTATATGGTCGGTACCATGATTGAAATGCCACGTGCGGCGCTTATGGCGGATCATGTTGCCGTTGAAGCGGAGTTCTTTAGCTTCGGCACGAATGATCTGACCCAAACCTGTATGGGGATGAGTCGTGATGATGCGGGTAAGTTTTTGCCTGATTATGTGGATAAACATATCCTTGAAAAAGATCCATTCCAAACATTGGATGTAGCGGGCGTTGGCCAATTGGTTGACATGGCCTGCCAACGTGGACGTAGCGCACGACCAGATATCAAGTTGGGTGTATGCGGAGAACATGGGGGCGATCCGTCTTCCATCGCGTTTTTTGAGGCGTGTAAATTAGACTATGTGTCCTGTTCCCCCTACCGCGTACCAATCGCGCGATTAGCTGCGGCGCAAGAAGCGATTAAGCAGAGTAAAGAAAAGAAATTAAGAAGTGTGGCTTAGTGTGTTATCTAAAATTAAGTACCCATTCTAAACCCTTATTTACATCACACTCTAAATCATCAGCTGTTTGGCCGTCGCAATCATAGCTTACTTGTGCTTGGATTGCTCCTAATGGGATAGCTGGTAAACCTACAGCTGAGAAAATTTGATGGAGACTTACAAGGTCGCGGCCAATCAAGATACTTGTTTCAAAAGAGCTTTCTTGATTAACTTCGCTATAACCTGTTGTAGCAATAACGTCAGTATTTTTATGATTACTAAACTCAACTTCACCTGAAACGCCTTTGGTAAAAGCATCGTTTAAATACCCAGCCCCTAGTTTGAAATTAGAAGATGAATAAGACCACTCACCTTTTTCTGTGTCTGGATTGTTATGATAAAATCCAGCGTTTAATCCTAAGTAAGCTTCCTCATCTCTTAAATCATATTCCCCTGAAGAGAATGTTTGGAAAGAAAAATTATTAGGTAATTCTTTATTAAATAAAATATCTTGAAATCCAATAATATGATGACCATCAGGGTTTATATATACACCGATGGCCGCATCATCACTGAGAGCTTGTTGAGCGCCAAAGGTTATTTGTCTGTCAGTTGTTCTGAAAACAAATCCACTCTCGGTGTTAACTAAATCATCTTCATATTGTTCAAATTTTTCTTCGATACTATCTAGGGCTTCTTCAAACTTTTTAGGTACAAATTCAGGATTGATATTAAAAATATTAAGAGTCATGAGAGACTGAAATAGGGCAGGATCTTCTGTTGCCATACGTTGTGTATCTACATCACCGTTATCAGAAATAAATCCTTGTCTTATAGTCTCAGGATAATGCCTTTCAATAAATTCGAGCATTATGTCTGAGACAGTACTATTTAAATCAAGCGCTCCATGTTTAACCATTTCAGTTTGCATATCTTGCCCCATTCTTCTAAAGGAGGCCAGTTTATCTGTACCTATAGTAAAAGCGGCGTTTTCTAATGCGGGGTTGTCCATCAAAGTATTATAGCAAAATTATGAATAATTGAGCAAATTTATAGAAAATAGTATTAGTTTGCCTGTAACTAGCTATAATGAAGGCATAATCATAAAACATGAAAGGATTACGAAATGGGATTATTTAATTTTGTTAAAAATGCAGGGGCGAAGATTGCCAATGCGATTGGATCAAGCGAAGCCAATGCAGCAACACCTGATGCGGCGCAAGCGCCAGCCAATGATATTAAAGGCGAGCTCGCCAAATATGATTTCGGTATTGATGCGCTTGATGTTCAAGTTCAAGGAAGCAAGGTCGTGCTAAACGGTTCTGCGCCAGATGCAGACACAATGGAAAAAGCCATTTTGGTTGCGGGAAATATTCAAGGCGTTGACCAAGTTGAATCAAACATTGAAGTGGCCAATGCGCCAAGTGTTGTAGAACCACAATTTTACGAAGTAAAATCTGGTGATAATCTATCCAAGATTGCCAAAGAATTTTATGGCGATGCTGGTAAGTATCCTGTTATTTTTGAAGCGAACAAGCCGATGCTGTCACACCCAGATAAAATTTATCCAGGTCAAAACCTACGTATTCCCCGTGAAGAAAAAGCGGTTGCGTAAGTTTTAAATTAAGAATTTTTTTTAAACGGTAAAGAGTCTTATGAAGATAAGGTCTTTGCCGTTTTTTTATTGTTTGTTTAAAATAAAATTTTTGATAGAGCTCGTGTCACTTATGGGGCGGTACAACACAATCATTTCCGCCGCTTCACCGGCTTGCACGCCAAGGGGGTCATCTTCGATAACCATGCAATGATGGGTAGAAAGTTTTTCACCGCGCAGTGTTTGGATTTTTTCGAACGCGGCTAAATAAGGATCAGGGTCTGGTTTGCATCCGGCATAATTCTCGTTGCATAAGATAAATTTGAAATAGAGAGTCAGTTTTTTTGCCTCAAGAACGGCCATGACATAGGCTCGTTTTTCGCTAGAGACAATGGCTTGGTCTAAATTATTCTCTTTGAAATAATCAAGGGCCTCCATGACGCCCTTACGGATTTTGATTTCATCTATATGGTCGATATACCATTTATAAATTGCGGATAGGTAGTCTGCTTGTGAAAGCGTCAGGCCGAGATCTTGTGCAATCCATTTGTAATTTTGAATGTCATTATTCTCTTGGAATTGGGCGCGATAGCTATCATCTAAAATAATATCAAGTGTCTTTAACACCTCAACATGTTTACGCCAATGATGTTCGGCGGTTTCAACGAGGGTATTGTCACTATCCCAAAAGACGGTATGGATGCGCATCGTTTTTTAACTCCTCAACATAGTCATTTTTAATCATGGCGAGGGCAATATCACCGCAAGAGGAGCGAATGTCCCCAATGACTTTATCGCCTATTTCAAGGGAGGTGAAAGCCGCAGGGGCAGGGGGTGTTTTGAGTTTTAACGTTTGTAGATGCTTCTTACCTAGTCCGCGATATTTCATTCGCGCCGTCAGCTCTTGTCCCATCCAACATCCTTTGTCCCAATCAATGGCATTAAAATTGTGTAGATTACATTCTAACATTGTTGATTTTTCGATAATCATATCGCGTGACCCATCAGGCACGCCTAGCAAAATGCGCTCTTTATCCCACTCCACAGAGCCTTCTTCAAGGGCGTTATCTGGGCGATCAAAACTGCGCATACCAAGGCGAAAATGACGGGGGTCAGGTAAGCCAATATCGTCTTTTCCGAAAATGGCATAGACAGTATTTTGCGGTGCGCAGGTGATTTTCACATCACTTCGTAGCTTGTATTTGTTAAAACGATTTTCTAAATCTAGCGCACGTTCCCCGCCTTCGCAATCAATCAGGATGTCACCATCGCGCCAGACCATAAAAAAATCATGCAGAAACTTTCCTTGCGGGGTTAGTAAGCATGCATATTGAATGCATTGTTCTTGTAGCTTTGTGACATCATTCGAGACAAGACCCTGCAAAAAATCAACGGCATCCGCGCCTGTTAGGGTGAGCAGACCTCTGTTAGAGAGTGTGACGAAATAGGCATTTGACATGTGCGTATCTTAGCGAGGTCTACCTACATATGAAAGTGGTTTTTACTAGCGTGCGGAGCTTTGCTCACTTGGCTCTATCGTGATGACATTTTCACGTTTCCCTAAGGCACGTTTGTATTATTTTGCGCCATATTGGTTTAGATATTCTTGACGCGCTATATCGGCCTTGTCGTAGGGCAGGTATTCAACACGCTCCCATCCTTTGCCATCCATACAGGATTCAAAATCATGGTAATCCAGATGCTCGTTATATAAGAAGCCGTCTCTGGCGGGTGTGTCATAGCCTGCTAAGTCTTGCTCGGCGGCAGTGTGTTTTTCAATGGTGTTGCCACTGTTATAATTGGCGGGGATGGCACTGCGGATTTCGCCGAGGCGATTCAGTTCCTTAATTTCATTCACGCAGGTTGCTATATCTTGATGAAGCATTTGCTGGGCCTTTGGCCCTTGCAGGTAAAGCGCGGAGCTGGCGGTATTGCGTTGCCAATATTTGGCCTCTTCCATTTTAGGACTACTACTACAGGCACTTAAGCCAATAAGGGCGAAGCATGAGGTGAAAAGGGCTATACGGTTATAGGTCATGATAGAGACTTTATCTTTAGAATGAAAAATTACCTTATAAGGATATCAGGATTTGGATTCTGGCTCAAACTTTAGTTTTTAGGCGGCTGTGACCACCATGTTTCCGTGACAATGCCATAGATTGGCGTGGTTTTAGGGCGTTTAAGATGGCTCCAATACGCAACAAAGTCCTTTTTGTTCTGATAAAGGGGAATGAAATACTCCCCGTCCCATAGCAATTGATCCAGACGGGCCGTTTTTTCGGCTAATTCTTCGCGGGTTTTGGCGGTGGGTATTGCCTTGGCTAAGGCATCAATTTCCACATCACAGATTCCTGCATAATTCCATTGGGACGGCATGTCTTTGGCGGTGCAAGACCAATAGAGGTATTGCTCGGTTCCTGGGGACAAGGTGGAGTTCCAATGATATAAAATCATATCAAAATTATACTCGTTTAATCGTCCGCGATAGGCCGCACTATCGAGGACACGCACGCCTGCTTTGATGCCCATTTTATCTAAAGAGCGCGTGAGGGAGAGTGCGATTTTTTCACTTGCGGGATTATCGAGTAATATTTCAAAGGTTAGCGCTTCGCCTGTTTTTTTATGCACGCGCTGTCCATCTTTTATAATCCATCCCGCTTCATTTAACAGCTTGTTTCCTTCACGCATTTTTTGACGCGTTGTAGTGGGGGGCGTTGCGCTGATGGTACGCATTAAATCTGTGTTGGGGTAAAAGCTGTCGATGCGATCATATTGATTATAGAATAGGTTTTTGTTGAGCCAGTCAAAATCAAAGAATAAATTTAACGCTTTACGCACGTTAATATCATCAAACGGCGCACGGCGGGTGTTGAAAATAAAGCCGCGGATTTTATCTGGGCGACCATGTTTGATTTCTTCCTTTGTTACATCGCCTTTGGTGATGGCATCAAAATTATAGGCGCTGTTCCATGTCCCTGCATCCCATTCACGGCGTAAATCTAAATCACCTTTTTTAAAGCTTTCAAACGCCACGGTATCATCGCGGTAATAATCATAAATGATGGTATCAAAATTATGATGCCCTTTATTAACGAGTAAATCTTTCGCCCAATAATCCGATACGCGCTCATATATAATACGCTTCCCTGCTTCGGCAGATTTAATTTTATAGGGG
>CALDHI010000101.1 GCA_937941545.1 uncultured Alphaproteobacteria bacterium | reverse complement strand
TTTATCGACCTTAAAGTCATCAATATCAAAGCCGAAGACATTAAAGCCCACGGCGTGAAAGCGTAACATTAAGGGTAAACCGACATAGCCCAAGCCAATAATCGCAATATTGGCCGTCTTTGAGTTAATCTTATCGAGAAGTGTTTGTAATGATGTATCCATAGCTTTGTTTTATATAAAAAAACCTTTCAAGAGAATGGTTTAAAATATATAACGCTAAAAATCCACAGGTAAGGTGAACTTTTAAATATTATGGATAATTGTAAAATTAGATAATTAGGTTGCCATCGCTTAATAGAGAAGCCTCGTCTAGGCCAGCAAGACCATTAATTTGTCCCACTGTGGTGAAGTTTGCACCGCCCGTTGATCCATTGGCATCAATTTGAATAATAGTATTACCGCCACTATCCACAAAATTCACCATATCCGTTATTGAACCTGTTGCGCTTAATAAAAGATCAGAAAAATCAAGCACATCACCACCAACACCAATCACAAAGTTTTCAATTTGATCAACGTCATTATAAGCGCTTATGGCTTCAAATATAAAGGTATCAATACCGCCGCCTCCATATAACACATCTGCCCCATCACCACCCGCGATAAACATCGTTTCAGAGGTTAGGTTAGAGATATTACTAAGAACGTCAGACCCCTCCCACTCGGCAACATATCCTGTTGCACTATTATTTCCATTCCACACATACCATGTGTTTCCACCACCGTGATAATAAAGCACATTATCCGCCGTAGCCGAATTAGGATTAGGCCCAGCGCCACCAAAGTAATTGGTGTATATTGTGGCATCGCCTGCTTCTGGCCCTGCGTTCCATGTGAAGGTTCCTTCAACGGCGGCATCGTCTAAACCAATCCAGCCATATCCGCCTGTTCCGATACCACCGATAACCGCATCTTCTGCCGCCGATTCAATCGTTGCCAGATGTCCTGAAACACCATTTAGCGTACTGGCAGTCACTGCCGTCACCGCGTTCGCATAATTTATACTCACCGTAACAAACTCATAAAAATTACCTGTTACTGCGCTATAGGTCACATTTGGGTTTGCCGCTAAAATATCTGCAACTGATACGCCTGCCGCTGCAGATGTACCCGCAGAAATTATATCGTTTCCAGCGCCACCAATCAGTGTATCTGAACCACCTGCTCCAATAATTGTATCATTGCCTTCACCGCCGTTAATAACGTTGTCTTTATCATCACCCGTTAATGTATCGTTGAATTCACCACCTGTAATATTTTCTATGCCTGTAAAGATGTCATTGCCATCACTACCGCTTGACGTTCCTGTCGTTAGGTTTACCGTCACGTTTCCAGTAGCACTTGCATAAGTGAGTGTATCAATCCCCTCACCGCCTGTAATTGTATCAGCGCCTGTACCGCCATTAAACGTATCTGTTCCATCAGACCCGATCAGTGTGTCATTTCCTGCACCACCATTCAGAAGATTGGTTTCACCACTGCTGTCATATAAGTCCGCGCCAAGAAGGTCAGAGCCTTCCCATTCTGCAACATAACCCCATGCGCTGTTTGTACCAGCCCACACATACCAAACATCACCGCCATCATAATATAAAACATTATCTGCCGTTGCTGAGTTTGGATTAGGGCCACCACCACCTGTATAATTTGTGTACGCGCCAGTGCCTGTTCCCGCGTCTGGCCCAGCATTCCATAGGAATGTGCCTTCTGTCGTAATATCATCTAAGCCTATCCAACCATATTTATTGCCGTTAACAAGAGTAGCCACCACAGCGTCTTCGGCAGCCGATGTAATTGTCACAAGATGAGAGGCAACACCATTAATTGTGTTTGTCGCCGCCGCACTTACAGCCGAAGCATAATTCACATTACGTGTCGCACTTTCAACAAACTGGTAGAAATTACCTGTTGCTGCGCTATATGTTATATCAGGGTTGGCGGCTAAGATATCCGCAACGGTAACACTGAGTGTTGTAATCGTCGTTGCCGACAGCACGTCATCACCATCATTACCATAAATTTCATCGTCGCCGCGACCACCAGTCACTTCATCATTACCGTCCCCAGCATAAATTTCATCATCGCCATCTGCGCCATGAATTGTATCATTATCTTGGGCACCGAAAATTCGATCGTTGCCTTCTCCACCATACATGAAGTCCTCGCCTTGGTTTCCGACCATAACATCATCGCCATCGCCGCCATAGATTGTATCATTGCCTAAGCCACCATAAACAAGGTCATTGCCTGTACCGCCATCAACGAAATCATCACCAGACCCCGTTGTGATTTGATCGTCACCCGCGTCGCCATAAGCTATATCATTACCACTTCCAGCTGTTATTTTGTCATTACCATCGCCCGCAACAATAAGGTCATTTCCCTCGTGTCCGTTAATACGATCGATCCCCTCACCGCCATAGATTTGGTCATTTCCTATTCCACCTTGAAGAACATCATTGCCAGTTCCTCCATGAAGAACATCATCGCCATCTTGTCCGAACAAACGGTCATTATCTGCCCCGCCGAAAAGCAGGTCATCCCCCGCGCCACCGCGAATTGTATCATTTCCATCACCGCCAGCAATCTTATCATTCCCCGACCCTGAATACACATAGTCGTTACCACTTAACAAATCAAAAACCTGATCTGTCGTTGCGCTCCAATCATGAAGCGTATCAAAAATAGTTGTAAATGTTTGGGTAGCCCCCGTTGTGAACTCAGACGATTCAGGGTCTAAAACACTTGCGAATAAAAACCCAGCGCCAGTTGTATTCACTGTCGCAGATGCACCGTCCGCTAAATTATTTGAAGAAAGGTAATTAGTAACATCAATATGCCTATCATTAATCGTAATAGACCTAATATCAATGAAACGTCCAGATTCAGACGACCCATCGTTAAAACGAAATTCTAATGAAGAAGGCATAGTGCCAGAATAACTTACGCTCAAGCTAATCGTACTACCAGAAGCCGAAATTGAATGGGTCGAGTTAAACAGACCATCCGCCCAAATTTCCAAAAATGGATTATCTGTCATATATGTCCCTAAAGCGACAATCTGTAGATTAAATGTAGGCATTTACCTGTTTTCCCTTAATTTCATGCCATTAACGGCATTTCTCACCTCCCATATTACAATATTATATTTAACAAGGTCTTAATTTGAACAACAAAACCACCATTACAAAGTAATAATGTTTCGCACAAAGCTGAAGATTTAAGGAAAAATGGTGCGGGTGGCCGGACTTGAACCGGCACTCCTTGCGGAACTGGATTTTGAATCCAGCGCGTCTACCAATTCCACCACACCCGCACATTAGAAATTAGGAGAAGTTATTTGATAGATTTAAGGGTTTTACCCTATATCCTTGTTGGTATTCAAGCGATTAATGCTAAATATCTTGGTTTTTTATTTCAATCATGGTTAATAAGGGCATGAATACACGCACATTATCTGAGCTATTAGCTGATTTAAACACACATATGACCACCGAAAACGTGACGATTAAGACTTTATTGGAGGCTTTTCATGAGCGTGGCTTTGGGTTTTTCTTGTTTCTGTTCGCTCTCCCCGCCGCCTTGCCTATCCCTGCCTTTGGGATTAACACCATTATTGCCTTGCCGTTAATCTTATTAACCGCGCAACAGGCCATTGGACGGCATACCATTTGGATTCCTGAGAAATGGAAAGCAAAGACGATTTCAAAATCTAGTGTCTCAAGCTTCATTGAAAAAGCCAATCCATGGATTAAGCGTTTAGAATTTTTTGTACGCCCCCGCCTAAGCTTCATTACACAAGGGCATAGTTCAAAAATAATTGGCCTCCTTGGGTTTTTCATGGCCTTGGCCGTATCTATTCCCTTGCCGTTAACGAATACAATACCAAGCTTTGGCATTGCCCTTATGTCGATTGGCATTTTAATGCGGGACGGCTTGGCGGTTATAGCGGGTGCGGTTATTGGTATCGCTTGGGTTGTTTTGCTGGTTGCCTTTGTGACGCTCTATGGCCCCGAAGGCTTTGATATAGTTAAAAACTTTATAAAGGGATTTTTATAAGATGATTGCGTTCATTAAAAAGATACTAGGTTGCCATCATTCTATGCCTGCCTTAATGGTACTTATCGCCACCAGCGCTTTGGGTATGGCGCTCATTAGTCAGTATTTCTTTGGTCTGCAACCTTGTAACTTATGCGTCATACAGCGCTATCCTTATGGTATTGTAATTGCGCTGGGCGTGATCGGTTTTATCATTTCATTTCAATCAAAGCGCGCCGTGGCTGTGTTAATGAGCCTAATGGGTATCACATTCTTAGCCAACAGCGTCATTGCGTTCTATCACACAGGCGTAGAGCTGAAATGGTGGAAGTCATTTTTAGAAGGCTGCATGGTGCCTCCTATGCCCGAGAAGGCAGAGGATATCTTGGCGTTTGTTCAAAGTCAGACTAAGGCCGTTCGATGTGACGAGATACCATGGGCAGACCCGATATTCAATCTGTCCATGGCCAATTGGAATGTTATCTTTTGTTTTGGTCTAGGCGTTATCGCGCTCATCTCCGCTTATAGAATTTGGAAACGTGCTTAAAGTTTTAAAAGCCAAGCATAGTGATTAAACCGCTTACGCCCATGAATAAACACCCGTAAAACAGGTAGAACCCAATTGATTGTTTTAAGTTTCGCTCCATCACAAAATTGAAAATGTCATCAAACATCTTTATCTCCATCATTTTTCGTATAGAAATGACATAAAGGCAAAAGCGATAAAAGTCAATCTTTTCAACACTTACAGACGATTTAGGGTTTGTTTTTTTGTCTCTTACAGCGTTCAGAGCAGTATTTAACATCATCCCACACCGTTTCCCACTTCTTTCGCCATGTAAACGGGCGATTGCAGACGGGGCACATTTTGGAGGGTAGGTCTGATTTTTTCATCAAACAACATCGCCCTTATCAATGGCGTTAAAAAAGCGTTTCGTGTCCGCTCGCACTGCATCTAACTTTTCATCGCCCATACGTTTTAGGGTACTATACATCATACGCATACGGTGATTGCCTTTCAGCTTATCTTCATTGCGATCAATAAAATCCCAATAGAGATAATTAAACGGACAAGCCTCTGGCCCATTCTTTTTTGTGACCTTATATTTACACCCCTTACAATAGTCCGACATCTTATTGATATACGCCCCACTGGACGCATAGGGTTTGGATGCCAACACGCCACCATCGGCATACAAAATCATGCCTGTGACATTGGGCATTTCCACCCATTCATAGGCATCGGCATAGACAATCAAAAACCATTCATTCACCTCCTCAGGGGACAGCCCCGCGATCAACGCAAAATTACCCAGCACCATGAGGCGTTGGATATGATGGGCGTACGCATTTTCTTTTGTCTCACTCACGCATTGTTTTAGGCAATTCATTTGGGTGTTGGCATCCCAATAAAAACTGGGCAATTTGCGCGTGGCGTCTAAGAAGTTTTCTGCCTCATACCCTGGCATCTTCATCCAATAGATACCGCGAATATATTCACGCCATCCCAATATCTGACGGATAAATCCTTCCACCGCATTGAGCGGCGCGGTTTTATCATAGTAAGCGGCTTGCGCCTTTTCGATGCACTCCATCGGGGTCAATAATCCGCAATTGATATAAAAGCTCAAATGGCTGTGATACATCCATGGTTCGCCCTGCACCATCGCATCTTGGTAATCCCCAAAATTATTAAGCCGTTCAGACACAAACTTATCCAGCGCATACAGCGCTTGATCACGCGTTACTGCAAAATGAAACGGCTCTAAATCACCAAAATGATCTTTGAATTTTGCACCCACCAACTTTAAAACATCACTTGTAATGTCATCCGTTTGCGCGTGATACGTATCAGGAATATCGAGCGCGCCTTTAGGGGTTTTACGATTTTCACTATCGTAATTCCACTCGCCCCCTACTGGCTTCCCCTCATCCGTAAGCAGGATATTATATTTCTTACGCATTTCACGATAGAAATATTCCATACGTAATTCATTGCGGTCTTCCGCCCAATTTTTGAAGTCTTCATGCGTGCATAAAAAATGATCATTGGCGCGAATATCCACATCAACACCAAACGCCTCCCCCCAGCTTTGCATGTCTTGAAGCACACGATATTCGCCGGCTTCCGTCACAATAATATTTTTAATGCCCCGCTCTTTTACAACGCGCTCAATCTCACCCTTAAACGAGCCTGCGTTATCTTCATCATCCAATTGAGTATAACGAACTTGAAACCCTGCCTCTTTCAACTCCCGCGAAAAATGGCGCATGGCGGAAAATAAAAACGCTATCTTCTTTTTATGATGCTGAACGTAGGTTGCCTCCTCCCAGACCTCACACATAAAGATAATATCATTTTCTTTATCGCACCCCTTAAGGCTCGAGATATCCTGATGGAGCTGGTCTCCTAATATTAAACGCAAGGTTGTCATGACTTACCTTCATGCTTTGCACTGCGTCCTGTTACACGCTTGCGCCACATACGAAAGCTTGAAGGCTTCATGGTTGAGCGCATGAGTTTGATGACTTCTTTTTCAGGCAAGCCTGTGATTTCTTCAATGGAATCAAACGAGGTTTTATCGCACCACGCCATGTCTATAATTTCACTATCTGTAATATTTTCTTTACGCATTATGGGGCAATGACCTCTCCGTCATAGGCAATTAAATTACCTGTTTGCTCAAACGTCACATTACTAATAACCTCTAACATTTTTTCGGTGGCATAGTTGGGTGTGAACAGCTTCCCTTCGGGGACATTGCCTTTGAAGGGATCAGACAAATCTGTCTCAACCGTGCCAGGGTGCAATCCAATCACACTGGCATGTTTATATTTACGCGCAATCTCAATCGAGGATGTTTTAATGAACATATTTAATGCTGCCTTTGAGGCACGATAGGTATACCATCCGCCTAATTGATTATCCGATATACTGCCCACCCGCGCCGATAAGGCGGCGAACACTGCGCGCTCATCGCGTGGCATTAATGGCAGAAAATATTTACCCACCAGCGCAGGGCCAATGAAATTAACCTGCATAACGTTTTGCATTATTTGGCTACCCAAATTTCTTAACGTCTTTTCAGGGGCGATGGTGTCTGTATGCAAGACCCCCGTTGCCGTAATGATGATATGGCAGACATCCTGAATGCTTTGCGCCGCCAGTTCAATACTGTCCTCATTCGATAAGTCTATTTTGCCCTTAATCACTTTAGCATGCTCAATAGGCACATCACTGCGAGCAAACGCATAGATTTTGGCCACTTTATCTTGTTGAACAAGATGGCGGATGAACGCCTGTCCAATGCCACCACTGGCGCCTATTACCACTACATTTATCTGATTTGGAAACGCATTTAAATCAATCATCATTCACCCCTGTTGTTTACCTTTAAAATATATATATAGATAAAAAAGAACATTTACTGTAATTATTCGTCATATACTTATTATTGTTACGAAAGAATTTACACTATGCGCTATTTTTATATCTGCATATTATTGCTTATTAGCCTTAGCGCTCAGTCCTACGCACAAGATAGTGAAAAGTTCGAGCAAGATGGTTATGCTTTTTCAGGTGAAATCCCCACGGTTGAGACAACAATTAAAGAGCGTATCCGTAATGCCGATGATCGTAACTACCTCTCTCTATCCATAGAAAACGACTCCTTTGGCGGCGGCACAGATGCAAATTACACTAGCGGCGTCCGTATTAGCTATTTTGATACAGAAGCCAAGATACCCAACGTCTTTATTGATAAAATAGCCGAATTCATTCCGACCTTCTCAATCAACGATTCAACCAGCACTTTTTATAATTTAGGGCAGAATATCTTCACCCCCACCGATATCGAAGTGCGCGGCAACCAAGACGATGATCGCCCATGGGCAGGTTTTCTCTATGGCTCTGTTGGTTTGGCAACCGTCACAGACAACCATCTTGATGAAGTTGAAATCACATTGGGCATGGTGGGGCCAACCGCATTGGCGGAGCAAACCCAAAAATTCATCCATAACAATGTAACAAACTCCCCCAACCCCCAAGGGTGGAGTAATCAGCTTGAAAATGAGCCAGGCGCAATTGTGTCATGGCGACGTCGCTGGCCTGTTTGGTACGCACAAAACATTGGAGGCTTTCGCCTTCGTATAGAACCAGACCTTAATGCCTCCCTCGGTAATATTTACACCTATGCAGGTACGGGAATTGCCGCCACGATTGGCCCCAATAAAGACCGCATCCAAGACACCCCGCCGCGCGTGCGTCCCGCCATGGCTGGAACAGGGTTTTTTGATACGCCTGATAATGAGTTTAGTTGGTATTTATTTGGTGGTATTGATGGGCGCGCCGTTGCCCGCAATATCTTCCTTGACGGTAACACCTTCACGGACAGCCATAGCGTCGATAAAAACCATCTTGTTGCCGATGCCAGCGCAGGGTTTGCAATAACCTATGACGACTATCGGTTTGCCTACACCGCCAATTACCGTACTAAGGAATTTGAGGGACAAGAAGACCCCAGTATCTTTGGCTCACTGTCTTTCAGCACAAGATTTTAGGGTTAATTCCTAAACAGAATCAGGATATAATGTTGCTAATAGTAACATTTATGAAAACCTTAAAATGAATTATGATATCATCCACATTGCGGGAAAACCCCACGTCCTTGTACCTGTTCATGATTTTACCGCCCTTAAAAATGTAGGCGTTAAAAATGCGCTTCCTGCCGAAGTCATGGAGAAAATTACATTGGGTAGCGACAGCGCCATTAAAATCATCCGCAAACATAAAGGATGGACTCAAGGCGACCTCGCCAAAGCCGCTGATATTTCCCGCCCCTATCTCACCGAGATTGAGACTGGCAAAAAAGACGGCTCCATCCGCGCCCTAAAATCCATAGCAGGCGCATTAGATGTCTCTTTAGAATTGATTAGCTAATTTTATTCTTGACATAATTTTTGTTTTTTAGCACTCTAAGTGATAATTTAATTTATTCATGAGTACTAATGATGCTAAAAAAAATTCTATCTTCACCGTTTAATATATCCCAACAGCCCCCGCCTCCCTCTACAAAGACTATTTTCGTACTAGCTGAACAGTCAAACAGAGATAGAAACACTATGGAGGTTAACGATGGTAGAGCTTTTGTATACACCCACATGGTAGAGCTGGACACTGGCGTTGGCTTACGAGATGCTCTAGCAAAAGCACTCTCAAATAACCCTAATTTGATAAACACCTACTTACGCTTTTGTATAATTGATACCAAAGATATAAGTCAGTTAAAAGACGGCAGCATGTATATTAAATCAGGTGATAATTATACATATAAGGGAGAACCTCTTAGCGTAAAAACCAGTAATTTAGCACAAAATAATTTTGAGAGAGACATTCGAGCGGGTAAGTACGGTAATATTCATAGTTAAATATCAACATAACGTGCCCTAACACTTACAATTCATTCCAATATATTACTTCACGACAGATAAAATCTCTTCCAAACATGCCTCAATAGACTTATCAAAAGTATCAATTTTTATCGGAGTTGTTGACCAAGCATCATACTCGCCATTGACTACATCTTCCCAAGTGATCATCTGGTGATTTGGGATATCTGCTACACGTTCTTCAACGCGTCTTTTATGCTCTGTTTTGCAAGAGCAAATAATTTCAAACTCTATTGCTTTCGCATTCACATCACCCGCCACTTTCAGCCAAGCTTCGCGCGATTCTTCAACTGGATTTACATTATCTGCAACAACTATGTTGCCTGCTATTAAATTATCTTTAGCGATATTATAAGCCACATAATACCCAGCATCTATAGCCTCATCGACGTCTAACGAGGAATCTTTAATGCCTTGCTCAATACTATCCATTCTTAAATAAGTAGCGTGAAGCTTTTTAGCAACCAACTTAGATAAAGTTGTCTTCCCTGCCCCCGGCAATCCTGCAAAAATAATAAGCATAATATTACCGATTCAAACCATTAATGATGAATACTGTCGCTAGCGCACATACAGAGTGAGTTAGACTAAAGGTACAAGAACGGGGTAACCATCAACTGTAAGATCTTCTGTAGTTACTTTAACGCCCTGTGACTGTAACGATTCTTCGTTTACTCCCCAACCTTTTTGTTGATCAAATCCCGTCTGCGCAACAATACAATATCTATCTGAAATATGAGCTACGCTCTCCGTAGCGGCTTGCCTAGATGGTGTCATGTTTAAAGTCATAAAAATCCTCCTGTTTAATTATCATAAGTTATTACAGAATCAGCTATATGTCAACAATTTAGACTTACCGCTTCAACCCACCAAGCACGCCGCGGATGAGTTGCTTTGCGATGGAGCGTCCGATGGACGAGCTGACGGCGCGTGTCAAAGATTTTAAGGCCGCTTCGCCGACAGATTGACGGCTAGAACTTTTCTTCTTCGGTTTTTCTTTTTCGGCAATTTCTGCTTTTTCGGCAACGACTTCCGCTTTCTTTTGCAAAATCTCAAACGCGCTTTCACGATCAATCGTCACATCATATTTCTCACCTACGCCATCAGCCTGCATCGCCATGCGTTTTGCACTGGCACTGGCGACACCCAATTTAGAAGACGGGGGGCGAATAAGCGCGCGTTCCACAACGGACGGCGTTCCTTTTTTAACCAAGGTCGACACCAACGCTTCCCCAACGCCCAGCTCCGTAATCACATCCGCCACATCAAATTTAGGATTGGCACGATACGTTTCCGCAGCTTGCTTAATCGCTTTTTGTTGCTTCGGGGTAAAAGCACGCAGCGCATGTTGCACGCGGTTTCCTAATTGCCCCAGCACCGTATCAGGCACATCAGCAGGGTTTTGCGTGACAAAGAAAATACCAATCCCTTTCGAGCGAATAAGACGTACCACTTGCTCAACCTTTTGTAACAACGCCTTTGGCGCATCCTCGAATAACAAATGCGCTTCATCAAAGAAGAAAACCATTTTCGGCTTGTTCGAATCCCCTGCCTCAGGCAATTCCTCAAATAACTCCGCTAATATCCACAGCAAGAATGTGGCGTAAAGACGCGGGCTATTCATCAGCTCATCCGCCGCCAGAATATTCACGTAGCCTTTGCCATCCATATCGGTGCGCATTAAATCTTTTAAATCCAGCGCAGGTTCGCCAAAGAACTTGTCGCCACCTTGATCTTCAAGACGCAATAACGAGCGCTGTATTGCCCCAATAGATTGCTTGCTCACCATACCAATAGTGGAGGAAATCTCGCTTGAGCGCTCCGCCATAGAAATAAGTAGCGCACGTAAATCCTTCAAATCAAGTAACAGCATGCCCTCATCATCAGCAATTCTAAACGCGATATTCAACACGCCTTCTTGCGTATCGTTTAGCTCCAACATACGCGCCAATAAAATGGGGCCAATCTCAGATATTGTTGTGCGAACAGGATGTCCTTGTTTGCCATACATATCCCAAAACGTCACAGGGAACGCTTGTGGTTTATAATCTTCCAGTCCAATAGTTTCGGCGCGTTTCACAAGAAAGTCTTCCATCTGTGATGGCTCACACAGTCCTGATAAATCACCCTTCACATCCGCCATAAATACAGGCACACCCGCGTTTGAAAAACCTTCGGCTAAATCCTGCAAAGTCACGGTTTTTCCCGTCCCCGTTGCCCCCGCAATCAAGCCATGACGGTTTCCCCATTTCAGCTCAAAATAAAGCTTATTGTCAGGGTTTCCAGTTTCAGAACCAACGTAAATGGCTTCAGGTGTATCGGACATTTTATTCTCTTATAATAATTTTGGTTTTAATAATTTATATTCAGCATTAGGCGTCAAACTAGGAATAGCCTTTCTCGCTTCTACCACTTTTATAGTATCAATCTCTTTCATAATGAAACCTGGTAAAGGTGGTGGCGTTGCCGGTGATTCATCGGAGTCTTCATCAGGCCCTACAATTGGCGCTTCTTTAATTTCTGCTAATATTTTCCCCCATGGATCAATGATCATAGAATGCCCATAAGTTTTACGCCCACCTTCATGCTCACCTAATTGAGCTGGCGCTAAGATATAACTACCCGTCTCAATGGCGCGCGCACGCAATAAAGTTTCCCAATGAGCTTCTCCTGTATTTTGAGTAAATGCAGAGGGCACTACTATAAAATCTGCTTTTGCTTGCGCCATATCGCGATATAAATACGGAAATCTAACATCATAGCATATAGACAGACCAACATTGCCCCACGGCGTATCAGACACAACGGCCTTATCACCTGCTTGTGTGAAATCACTTTCTTTATATTCTTCGCCGTTTGGCAACTCAGCATCGAATAAATGTATTTTATCGTAAGACGCCTTCAACATACCCTTGTCATTAAATAGAAAGCTTCTATTTGCTACCTTATTATCTTCAAGCTTTATCTTCATTGAGCCAATCAGAAGCCAAATTCCAAGGTCTTTTGCCAAACTGGAAAATATCTCCACGCCGACATGTCCATCCAATGGCTTGGCGGACTTCACGCTCATATCAGCCGTTGCGCGCATAAAATCGGTATTTTCAGGTGTTACAACAAAATCAGCTCCCGCATTGGCCGCATCCGTAATCAAGCGCCCCGCTTGTATAAGATTTTCTTGCATATTAGGCCCGCTATTCATTTGAATACAGGCGACGTTAAAACCAACCATAATTACCCTTTCAGCAAAGCACCAAGTTTACCCTGTTTATCCAACGCGTGTAAGTCATCACATCCACCAATATGTTTATCATTGATAAAAATTTGTGGGACAGATTTTGGCCCGCCTGTGCGCTCAACCATCTTTGCACGCGCCGCTTCGTCTCCCGTAATATCATAACCGTCAAAATTCACATTCTTCGCCTTCAAAAGGCCAAGGGCTTTGGTGCAAAATGGACAGGTTGTCCAGTAATAGATTTCAACTTTACTTTGATTACTCATTTTAAAGAAACTCCTTTTCTTTGTTTATTGATACGCTGACAAATTAACTATAGGTAGAATAATACTCAGACTCGCACTGGTTTGACAACCCGCGCAAGCGTTAAAACAGAAACTGCCCCAACTTGATTATTAAGCAATGCTTTCGTGCATTCACTGGCCGTTGCCCCCGTTGTGAAAACATCATCAATTAACACAATCTTTTTATGCCTCAAAAGAGCGCGAGATTCATCTGGAACGATAAAGGCATTATTAACGTTTTTATAGCGTTCTTTTGTTTTTAAATACCCTTGTGTAGGAGTTGCACGCACGCGCCTAAGCCCTTCTAATAAAACAGGTATATTAGTTTTATCTGAAATGTATTTAGCCATTAATCCTGATTGATTAAATTGCCGCCTCAATAGTCTGTAAGGATGCAAGGGAACGGGAATAAGATAATCGGCATCGTGTAAAATATCCGCTCCCGCTTGCTCCAACCACGGCACGAAAGTCGCTACATTTTGCGTTTGATCGCCATGCTTAAATCCTAAAATTAAATCGCGTGAAAAATCATCATACACCAGCGCGGAGCGCACCATATTATAGTGTGGTGAAGATTTAAGGCAGGCGGCGCAAACGCTTTCATCACGTACAGCTTCTTCCATAAATTCAAATGGAATACCACATCGAATGCATTTTGGATCAGCAATGAAATTCAAATCCCGCCATGCCGCTGGTGCAATCATCCCCTGCCCATCAACAAAGTCACCCGTCACAATACATCTGGGCGGTAAAACAAAGTCAATAAAACGGTGTAACACATTCATATTATTGAACAATATAGAATAAATCAATCAATAACGCCAGCCCGCTTTAATACACAGAATCATTGCTTTTTCACATCGCTTTATATAAAGTCTGCCTCATGTCAGCAAGTACAATGGATAAATCATGGAGTGAAGCCTCGCCGAATGACGAGAGCTTAGACCCGAATGCTAGATTAGGGATGAAAATCACGCCCAATCCATTACTGGAAGGCATTTCATCCAAAATCATCAAGCAGGCGTGGTTTATTATGGCGCATCTTGTTTTACAAGATGGCGCAAAAGTTATTAATATGCGCAGTAGCGACGGTGCGATTACATACGCAATGGCCGCGATGAATCCGCAATTTGAATTTATTGGTATTGATCGCTCCCAACATGCCCATAACGCCGCGAAAGAAAAGTATCAATTACCTAACTTAAGCTTCAAGAATATTCACATTCAAGAAAACTTCACAAAAGATAATAGTGTCGATGCCATCATCAACTGTTTTAATCTGCATGAGATATATTCAGAAAATAGCTGTAACCCTTCCGCCGTGGCCTCAACTATGGAGCGTCAATTTAAGCTACTTAAAAAAGACGGATACCTTTTCAATCAAGGGTATCTTATGCCCCCAGAGGAAGAATTTATCCTCATTGAAATGCCCGATGTCCCCAGCACGTCTGACGCTGTTGAAGATTTATCCGAGGTTGATTTGCTGCTTTTATATGCAGAACAAGCGCGACCACGTGAGAATGATAGCTACCGTGGATTTTATTTAGAGGAACTCCCCGCCCGCTTTCCACAAACGCGCCTGTTTCGTCTTCCTTATAAATGGGCATATGAATTTATTTTACGAAAAGATAATCGTATTGGATGGAATCAAGAGCTTCATAAAGAATATAGCTTCTTTAACCGCAATGACTTTGGTCGCGTCGTTAGAAGCTTCGGCGCAAGAAAGCTCTATTCCGCCCCCCATTGGGATAATGAAATTCTAGAAAACCATTATAAAAAAAGAATGCGCTTGTTCAAAGAAGATGGCGAACCACTGGGCACGCCCGAAACGTCTTTTGTTATTGTGGCGCAAAAAAGTGATGATAGAGAGTCATTAACCTTAGAAGAGCGTCGTCCCGCCCATAACGAAGAGCTAGAGCTTAGCATTACAGGAATGCGCGATGATGTAACGGGTCGTATGCAAGATGTTGTCTCCCGCAATATCCACTTGGCAGAAATACTGCCCTATCGCGTCACACCTGATGGGCGGCTACATGTTTTTGTTCATGAGGGGATACCGCGATGCCTTGCCAATACCATTCCGCGTAATGGCCCCAATATTGATGGCAAGCAATGGTCAGGGCATATGACAGAGACTTTTTCTATTCCCCGCACAGAAATTGAAGATTTGGATCTCGCGCAAGTGCGCCCGACCCTCAATTTTTGTAAAGGGCGCTTAGGGCTTATTCCTGAAATTGGTCAATTATTTGACGTAGGTCCTGGGTTTTATCCTGCTCCTGATTGTATTGATGAGCACGTTAAGACTTTATATATCAACGTCCGCAGCCCCGATGCAAACATCACCCCACAAGATATTATGAGCGACGCTTCTGGCTTTTCCACAAAAGGACGTATCCGTGAATTGGATGCGCAACAAATCTTAAACGCGATTGGCGTCGGACTTGTTCCGTTCAGCCGTTTAGAAATTCAAATCTTAGGTTTATATGATCGCCTTGATATCGGTTATCAAGCATGGGCACAAAGCCCCCTTACGTTGGAAACAGAGAGTAAAACAGAACCCAGTAAGCTAGAAGAATATCTTGCAAAATTAGCCGATGAAGATGACCGCTACAAAGAGGTGAAAGCCACCGCAGGACAAATAAAAACAATGCAGTCCGTGTTTGTCGATGAAGGGTTAGATAAAGGCGGCGTCATGGGGCTGGCTTCTAAAAGTAAAGAGTTCATCTTAAACGAAGAAGGCTCAATGAACACAGCCGTTGTACTTCCGCTATGCAAAGGCATTGGCGGTGAAGTCATGGCAGGAATGGTGGAACAGTACCTGCCCGTTCCCCAACGCTATAAGGGGAATGGCCTCACCCTTGGATGCCCCAGCTTCCCACTCCCGCCAGACATTACAAACATTGATCAAACCAAACAATATATTGCCGATAAATTTGAAGTACCCGTTGAGCATGTTGCCCGTATGGGAGAAAGTTATTTTTCTCACATTGGTATTACCCCCCAACGTATTTACCCCTTCGCCGTTTCCTCGCCCAGCACCCCGCCTGTTCAGTGGGAAACAAGCATGATTAATTACTCTCCACTCGATTTCATATATCGTATCATGTATGATGATGTTGCAGATAGTCACTTACTTATCGTCTCACGTTGCTACCAAGCAGCCATCGGAATGCATAGTGATATGAGTGCACAGATGACTTTCACCAACAGCCATGCCGATCGTAAAGCATCCTTTATGGATATGAGTATGAATAGTTTTGAGTTTAAAGGCACGAGCACTATTAAAAATGATTTAAACAATGACTAACCATCCCAACATTTTTGACCGCGCTTTGCTTCAAAAAAAATACGCACGCGCCTCCAAAAAATTCACTCAATCTAACTTCTTATTTTCATTTGCGCACAAACAAATGCTTGAGAGTTTAAGTGTTGTAAAAAAAGAATTTATCGCCCCCCTACAAATTGGAACACGTGGGGAAGCGATTTATGACGATAAAAAAATTGATATTGCCGAAAATGAAATTCTACCAATTGACCAAAACAACTATGATTTTATTGCCAGTAACTTAAGCCTGCATAGCACCAATGACTTACCAGGTGTCATGTCTCAAATACAACTCGCCCTTAAACCTGACGGCCTCTTTATCGCCAGTCTGTTTGGCGGTGAAACATTGTTTGAGCTACGTAATATTATGCAACAAGTTGAAATGGAATTGTATGGCGGCATCAGCCCCCGCGTCTTTCCGTTTGCCGACCTCCCCCAAATGGGCAGCCTGATGCAACGCGCAAATTTTAATCTGCCTGTTATAGACAGTGAGAAAGTCACCGTATCCTACGATAATATTTTCAAACTCTTTCATGATCTTCGCAACATGGGGGAGACCAATATCATTCACGAGCGCCGCAAAAAATTCACCTCCCGCACCTTCTTTATGAAAGTCGCAGAGGAATATCAAAAGCAATATGCCGAAAGTGATGGGCGTATCATTGCCACGTTTGAAATAATATTTCTATTAGGCTGGAAACCCCATGACAGCCAACAAAAACCACTGCGCCCAGGTACGGCAAAAAACCGTCTTGCCGATGCACTGAATACTGATGAAGGAAACTTGCCATGTTAGATGTTACGATATTGCCTATACTCTCTGACAATTACGCTTATATTTTTAAAATCGGTGAGACTGTGGGTATAGTTGACCCTGGTGAGGCCGCCCCTATCATTGATTATTTAGAACTTAATAATTTAAAGCCAGATTACATTCTTATCACCCACCATCATTTTGATCACGTTGACGGCATTGAACAAATTAAGAGCAAATATAACTGCATTGTTATCGGCCCCACCGCAGAACAATCAAAAATATATGGCATAGATAAAAGAGTTTGCGAAACTGATACCTTAGACATCAATGGCGAAGACGTTCAAATTATTGAAACGGCTGGGCATACAATGGGGCATATTTGCTACTACTTTAAAAACTCTAAGGTTTTATTTTCTGGCGACACATTATTCGCGATGGGGTGTGGACGATTATTCGAAGGCACCGCCAAAGATATGTTTCATTCTTTTAAAAAGCTACGCGCCCTGCCTAATGACACAACAGTTTATTGCGGTCATGAATACACAATAGATAACGCAAAATTTTGTTTGAGCGTTGACGGTGATAATGCCGCACTTATTGAACGTGCCAAAGAGGTTCAAACCATAAGGGATAACAACAAGCCGACAATTCCCACCACAATGGGTTTAGAGAAAAAAACAAACGTCTTTATGCGATGCGACACCGCGCAAGAGTTTAAGAAATATAGAGATCTAAAAGATAACTTTTAATCAGATTTTTTCGTCAATGTACGACGGGGTCCACCAGAAGAGCGTTGTGGACGGCGTCCCGCTGGCTTCTTATCTGGCTTGCTTTCCGTATTTCCTTGATCAGGAAGAATAGATTCAACGGCTTCTTTTGATTTTGAATTTGAACGGTGAGACGGAATAGGAATCTTCTTATTTGTCGCCACTTGACGCTCGCTCATCGCGATTTCAATTTCAACGCGCGAGGCAACTTTACGAAGTTCATGAATCGCTTCTTGTAACTCTTCACGGTGTTCCGCTTCTTTTTTATCTTGCCAAGCATCATAGGCTTCAAGCGCTTTTTCAGAACAGTCCTTCAATCTTGTTTTAACATCATCCATGGTACAATCTCCTTAAAGGCGCGTGATTTAAATTATTCCTGCACTCTACAATGTTCAGTTTTTATACGCAAGAAAACTTAAAAGGAATTTTTGAATATTATTTAAAGGCAGAGGCTGCCGCCTCCATATGCGCTTTTTTACGCTTAATTTCTTCTTCTGATCGAACAATCTCTTCCCTAAGATCATCAATATAATGGTCTAACTCATCAAGCGACATCGGCTCTAAATCTTTCTTTGCCTTTGGCTTTTTTCCAAAATCTACGTCATTAAACATCTTAATCCCCCTACATCCCTGCTTTATTACAAAAACTTTAAAGAAAATAGCATGAAAATATTGCATTTTTAAGAAATTTTCTTATTATATCTGTATTCCCCTGACATTTATTATACGTCAAAAACGGTTGATCCAAATGGGAATGGGTCGCCACAGCATCCGCTATTGGTTAAACCAAACATGAAACATATTAAAAAGGATTAAAATAATGGCAAAAGCACAACCAGAAGCGCCGACACTCCTCATGCCAAAAGCATCCGCCATTTGGCTGATTGACAACACAACCTTAACATTTGAGCAAGTGGCCGAGTTCACAGGTCTTCATAAAGTTGAAGTTCAAGCTCTCGCCGATGAAGATGTTGGGTATGGCATCGTAGGGCGCGACCCAATCAAGTCTGGCGAAACAACACAAGAAGAGCTTGATAAAGCGATTGAAGATGACGGCTACATCATGAAGCTATCTCGTACGGATTTACCAAGCGTTAAAACACGCGCCAAAGGCCCACGCTATACGCCTGTGTCCAAACGTGGTGACAAGCCAGATGCGATTGCATGGGTTGTTAAAAATCACCCTGAAATCAGCGAAGCGCAAATTTGTAAATTGGTGGGTACAACCAAGCCAACAATTTTGGCCGTTAAAGATAGAACACATCCAAATTCATCTAACTTGCGTCCGCGTAGCCCAGCAGAGCTTGGACTATGTAGCTATGTTGAATTAGAAGCCGCCTCTGATAAAGGCCTGCGCGCACAAGGGAAAGATCCTGAAGAAATTAAAGCCGCGAAGCTTAAAGAATATGAAGACAGCCGTGATCCTGAAGACGCAACAGGTGGTACGGGTGAAGTTGGTGGGTTTGACTTCTCAAACTTCCTCTCATCAGGCACAAAATCTTCTGGTGACTAAGCTTAAAACGATACTAACAAACAAAACCCCGCTCATATTCATGATGCGGGGTTTTTTAATATCTAATGTTAATCAGCGCCGTCATTGCGAGGAGCGTTAGCGACGCGACAATCCATTTTACCTTGGTGAATTACAATGCTTTACCTAAGCGCGGATACCTTCAATTTTTTCTTTAAGGATTAGCTTTTTTCGTTTGAGCTGAGTGACTTTCTCTTCGCTGAAAAACGGCCTACTTAGTTCTTGTTCAATTGTGTCTGATAAATGTTTATGCTTCGCACGAAGGGCGGCTACACGGTTAGAGGGACTTGATACAACAGATTGCTGTAATGGCATGGTCAGACTCCTTATTTAATGTTTATGGTTAATAATTTATTTTAACCTGAAATCACAATCCATTTCAACAAAATCAAAAAATAAGAAATAATATTATCGCTGATTTTATATAAAACTATCTTAGATTTAAAACAATTAAAGGATTCTAACTTTTGCTAATATCTTTACCCAATATCAAAAACAACGCCTTGCGCCAACGGCAATTCTTCAGAGTAATTCACGGTTTGCGTTTGACGTCTCATGTAAACTTTCCAAGCATCTGAGCCACTCTCACGCCCGCCACCTGTTTCTTTTTCACCGCCAAATGCGCCGCCAATTTCTGCACCGCTTGGCCCAATATTAACATTGGCAATGCCACAATCACTTCCCGTCGCTGACAAAAACGTCTCCGCTTCACGGACATCCGTTGTAAAGATACACGATGACAACCCTTGCGGGACATCATTGTTTAATGCAATCGCCTCATCCAGCGTCTCATATTCCATGACATATAATATTGGCGCAAATGTCTCGTGCTTTACAACCGCACTTTGGGATGGCATATCAACAATCGCTGATTTAGGATAATAACCACCCTCTTGCTGAACCACATCACCGCCAACCAGAACGCTTCCGCCCTGCTCTTTAGCGTTTGATATCGCCTGTTCCATATCCTTGGCCGACGCCTCATCAATCAACGGGCCAATCAATGTGTCTTTATCCAGCGGGTTGCCTACTTTCAACGTTTCATACGCACTGACCAGCTTAGGCAGTAAGTCTGCCTTCACATCCTTATGCACAATCAAACGGCGTAGCGTCGTACAGCGTTGCCCTGCTGTTCCCACGGCACTAAAGACAATCGCCCGTAATGCCAATTCCATATCCGCCGATGGTGTCACAACCATCGCGTTATTCCCGCCAAGTTCCAGTAGCGATTTACCCATACGTTTGGCCACAGCTTCACCAACCGCACGTCCCATACGCGTGCTTCCTGTTGCGCTCATCAACGGGACACGTTTATCTGCAACCAGCGCTTCGCCAATATCCACATGACCAATTAAGATTTGAAGCAAATTATCAGGGCATTCATTCCCTGCTGCTTTAAATCTCACAACGGCTTTATCAAATATATTGCCACAGGCCAGCGCGGTTAAAGGCGTCTTTTCTGAAGGCTTCCAGATAACACTATCCCCACATATCAACGCCAGTGCGGCGTTCCATGACCAGACCGCGACAGGAAAGTTAAACGCACTAATCACGCCAACAACGCCCAGCGGTTGCCACGTTTCACGCATGTGATGCCCTGGGCGCTCGGATGCTATCGTTAAGCCATAAAGTTGGCGTGATTGACCCACGGCAAAGTCACAGATATCAATCATCTCCTGCACTTCGCCTAAGCCTTCAGAGACAATCTTGCCACATTCCAGCGTCACCAACGCGCCTAAGTCGTGTTTGGCTTTGCGTAATTCTTCACCCAATAAGCGCACCAGCTCCCCGCGTATCGGCGCTGGTGTTTTGCGCCACGCCAAAAATGCCTCTTGCGCTTGCGATACAGACTCTTCAACATCGCCAACCGCGTGACAGTCAACATAAGAAATCAGACTGCCATCAATGGGCGTATGCACGGCCAAATCACCTTTATCTTGAAACGCCAGACCATTGTTGTTTAAAATTTCTTTTATGTTCATGGTGTTTTTTCCTCATGCAATTTAAAGTCATAACGGTATTTATCTTCAATCAACGGATACGCCACCGTACACATATAGCTGTTGATACGGCGGTAATCGCGGATGATATCAACATGCAAACTGCTAGTGGCAATTGTCTCTGGCACACCATCGCCAAGGCGCTCAATATGCGTGGACATCCCCAGCAATTCTGCTTCACGAATATCGCGTTTGTCTTGCAATAATTTACGCGCCATATCCGCATCGCCAGATACAAATATAGATTGCGCCAATTGCACAGATTCCATCACTAACTCATGAATGTGGTCAATTTCTTTCATACCCTCTTCGGAAAAATCAATGCCCCGCTTAATCTTTTTCAGCGCCAATGGCATTAAGTTTTTATCAATGACATCGCCAGCATGTTCCAAATTGGTTGAGAATGTCAGAACCTGAACATAACGCGCCGCCTCTTGAGGGCTCATAGGCTCCTGCGATAAGCGCGCCATATAACTTTTGATTTGCTCATAAATATGGTCAATCACATCATCTTCTTCACGCACTTTTTCTAACAACATCATGTCATTGGTTTTAAGAACACGGTTTGTATCTTCCAACATTTGTTGAACCAAATCCGCCATACGCAAGGTTTCACGCGTTGCCGCCGCCAACGCCACGGACGGCGTCGCAATATCTTTTCTATCCAAATACCGCGCATTAGAGGGGTTATCTTTTTCAATTCTATTGGGAATAATTCTCTCACATAACTTGCTAATCACGCCTGTAAACGGCAGGAACACTATCGCTAAGGCTAAATTAAAGACAGTATGGAAATTAACAATTTTACGCGTCTCATCCGCGCCCATAAAATCCATATAGGGCTTAATGTAGGGAACAAACGCAAACACTGCCACAACACCGATCAAGCGAATGATGAAATTTCCAACGGGGACGCGAAGTGCTTCCGGCTGATCTTTTAAGACTGCTAATATTTGTGGGATAGTGCCCCCGATATTCGCGCCCAACACCATATAGATGGCCAATTCAAGCGGCAAAATCCCGCTACTCACAAAGGACATTAACAACAAGATTATAGCCAAGGACGAATGTGCCAACCACGTCATTAACGCGGCAATCAAAATGGCAAAAATGAAATCACTTTCTAAAGCATGAAGTACAACAGGCAACACTTCTGATGTTTTCAGAGGCTCAGCCGATTCCTTAATCCATGCAAGCGAGAACAGCATCAATGCCAACCCGATAAAGATACGCCCTAAATTTTTCTGACGTCCTGATTTCCTTTGTGAAAACGCAAAATATCCAAAAATCATAAAGACTGGGATAAGAAACGTGATATCCAATGAGAACAGTTGAGCCACCAACGTTGTTCCAACATCCGCCCCTAACACCATGGCGATGCCCGTGGCAGAATTAATCATGCCCTGCCCTGCAAACGCCGCCACAATTAACACCGTTGCCGTGGAGCTTTGTAACAATGCCGTAATACCCATACCTGATAGGAAGGAATACACTCTATTTTTAGTTCCTGCCGCCAAACCACGGCGAAGCTCTGCGCCAAACCCATTGGTCATACCAAGGCGTACCAAGCCCACCCCCCATAAAAGAAGGCAGACCCCAGCAATAATGTTTAGCAATATAAGTGTAGGACTAATAATATCTCTCCGTTACCAGTAAAATGAAAAACTGATATGCTATGTTATAAGCCTACGCCCTGATGTGCAAGACGCTCTTGCTCTTCTGGCGTATTATCATATAAAAATCATGTTATTAAAATAAACAGATTAGCGGATGCGTTTATTATTTTATTTCTATGGAATAGTTAACAGTCTTGTCTGGTGAAGAAAAACTATCATAAAGCTTTCGGGCGACCTGATTGTCTTCGTCTGTATGCCAATAAAGCTTTGACCAACCTTTGGTTTTGGATATTTGAATTAGGCTTTGAATAAGCGCCTTACCAACGCCTTGCCCTCTGGCTTTACTAGAGACAAATAAATCTTCTAAATAACATACCTGATTATTAGACCATGTGCCTGCGTGAACAACGCATAGGGAAAACCCAAGAATATCATCGTGTTCATTAATAGCCATTTGACAAAATAACGGTGCTTCATTGCTTAAGATCCTGTCCCATGTCGCTTGGGTCACGTCATCGGATAGGTCAGTTTTATAAAATTGAAGATACCCCTGCCAAAGCATATTCCATTGGTCAAAATCGCTATATCGAGCCTCACGAATAATCACAATGCTATTTCTTCTTCAGGTCTGCCCAGATTTTCTTTTTAACGGCATACATAATACCAGCGAACGCCAATAAGAATAACACAACCTTGATACCTGTACGTTTACGCACTTCCATTTTTGGCTCTGCGGCCCACATCAAAAAGTGTGAGACATCTTTGGCATATTGCTCTTTCGTAGTGGGAGTACCATCTTCATAAGCTACGACATCATCAGATAATGGAGCGGCCATGGCGATTTTATTCCCCTCCATGTATTTATTCCAATGTTGCCCTATTGCCAAGGTTACACCTTCTGGTGGCGCCTCATAGCCCGTCAAAAGACCATATAAATAATGCGGCCCCTCTCCACGTGCTTTGGCAATGAGGGATAAATCAACTGGCAATGCGCCATTATTCGCATAACGAGCCTGTGCGTCATTGGCGTAAGGCGCTTTAAACTTATCGCTTGGACGTGCAGTACGCTCAAACATCTCGCCTTCCTCATTAGGACCATCAGTCACTTCGTAATCAGCGGCAATCGCCTTAATTTGACCTTCGCTATAGCCCATATCCGCTAAGTTACGATAAGACAAATACTTCATCGCGTGACAGGCTGAACAGACGTTTTTATAAACCTGAAACCCACGTTGCAATGCCCCGCGGTCGTACGTGCCAAACGGGCCTTCAAAACTGAAATGTACATCAGGAAGCTCCGCTGTATTACCCCCCGCTGCATGCGCTTGTGGCGCAACAAACAGAAATACCATTAAAAAAGGAAGGATAAATTTTGTCATGTCTAATCTTTCAAATACGTAAAGTTACGCCTTTGCTCCTTTTTTATTTAAAACAGATTCACTGATACTGCCTGGTAATTCCAAAACAGGTTCTTTTTTATTCAAGAACGGAATAATCACCATAAAGAATGCGAAGTAGTAAAGCGTAGACGCTTGCGCCAATGGCACCCAAATCCCCTCGGCTGGCTTACCACCGCAAACACCCAAGATGAACGCATTTACAGTGAAAGCAATAAAGAACCATTTATACCAAGGACGGTAACGTGATGAGCGCACAGGATGCTTATCTAAAAACGGTAAGACAAACAATAGCGCAATCGAGCCAAACATAGCCAACACACCGCCAAGCTTGGCTGGGATAAGAACGATGTCTGTGAAAGGAATACCAATATCAAACGTAATCGCCCGCAAGATAGCGTAGAACGGTAAGAAATACCATTCAGGAACAATATGCGCCGGTGTCACCAACGGATTAGCAGGGATATAGTTATCGGCATGCCCCAGCGCATTGGGTAAGAAGAACACGAAAGTTGCATAGATAACCAAGAACACTACAATTCCAAACGCATCCTTCATTGTGTAATAAGGGTGGAACGGCAATGTATCTTGCTTGCCCTTCGCCTCAATACCCGATGGATTGTTTGACCCCGTCACATGCAACGCCCATACGTGCAAGAACACAACTGCCACAATCAAGAACGGGAAAAGATAGTGAAGCGCAAAGAAACGGTTCAGCGTTGGATTATCAACAGAGAAACCACCCCATAACAATGTCACGATGCTGTCCCCCACTAGTGGAATAGCGGAGAAAAGGTTTGTAATAACCGTCGCTCCCCAAAAAGACATCTGCCCCCAAGGAAGAACGTAGCCCATGAACGCCGTGGCCATCATCAATAGGAAAATCAACACACCCATCATCCAGAGCAATTCACGCGGTTGCTTATATGAGCCGTAATACATGCCACGGAACATATGAATATAAACCGCAATAAAGAAGAAGGATGCGCCATTAGAATGTAAATAACGCAACAACCAACCATGGTTCACGTCGCGCATAATACGCTCGACACTATCAAAGGCATCGCTTGCCGTTGTGGCATAGTTCATGGCCAACACGATACCCGTGATAATCATCGTAACCAACATGACCATCGCAATCGCGCCAAAATTCCAAAAATAATTGAAATTCTTTGGTGTTGGAAAAACGCCATATTCTTTTTGAATCATGCTGACGATAGGTAGACGTGAATCTAACCATTCTAATGCAGGATTATCTAATTTTTTTCTATTGCCGCTACCCATGATGCAGTTACCTTTTATTAGCCGATTTTAATTAATGTGTCTGAAAGAAATGTATACTCTGGAATTTCCAGATTTGTTGGCGCAGGGCCTTTACGAATACGCCCTGAACTATCGTAATGCGATCCATGACAAGGACAAAACCAGCCATCATAATCGCCTTTAACATCTGTATCTTTTTGTCCCGCAGGAACACAACCCAGATGCGTACAGATACCGACCATCACAAGCCATTTTTCTTTACCTTCTTGAACACGGTCACTATCGGCTTGCTTATCACGCAACACAGTCAAGTCCACCGCTTTGGCTTCTTCAATCTCTTTGGCGGTACGGTGACGAACAAAAACGGGCTTACCGCGCCACATCACTGTGATAGACTGTCCCTCTTCAATCGGTGCCAAATCAACCTCTGTCGAAGACAGCGCCAACGTATCGGCAGCTGGGTTCATCTGGTCAATTAACGGCCACGCAAACGAAGCCGCTCCCACTGCGCCAAAGGCCGCGGCGGTTAAGTATAAAAAGTCACGGCGTGTTTCGCCGTCTTCATGACCTTGTTTGTTGTCTTTTGTGTCGTCTTCACTCATATCTATCACGCTTAAATAATTAATTATTTCGGAATTTTAACCGATGGACGGAAATACCACCATATTAATACCCAATACAAGGGAAGAATTCTAGCTTTTGTATAAAAAAATTTGTAAGTTCTACACCATTATGATCAATATTGCCCTATATCAGCCAGATATCCCCCAAAACGTAGGCTCTGCCATACGTCTATGTGCATGCCTTGGCATACCCTTAGACATCATTGAGCCGTGTGGTTTTCCTTGGGATATGAAAAAAATCAAACAATCGGGGATGGATTACCTCAATCAAGCGAATCTTACCCGTCATAATTCATGGGGTGCGTTTAAAGAAACTTATAAAGGTAGGCGTCTTATCCTAATGACCACCAAAGCGTCTGTTCCTTATACCGATTTTACCTTTCAAGACGGCGATATTCTAATTGCGGGACGTGAAAGCTCTGGCGTGCCAGACGACGTACACACCCAAATGGATGGCCGCGTGCTGATCCCCATGCATGGAGAGGCGCGTTCGCTGAACATTATTAACGCCACCGCTATGATTACGGGTGAAGCGTTAAGACAGGTAACTAATACCGACTAAAAGATTGAATAATATAAGGAGTCTCTAAGTCTGTTCTCGAAGATCTAATTGGTTCCTCTCCATTATAAATGGCAGAAAAATCTACATCAAAATTATGCGTCGAAGCTGCACTCTTTTCTTCATAAGACTCAATTATACCCAACCATTGAGCCCCTTGTTCAGACTCAGCATCAATCGCTTGTTTCACAGCAGAAATATCCGTACCCACGAGCAATAGTCGAGATACGATATTCGGTTGTTTGCCACCAAAAACCTCTTGAACCCCTCCTTCAGAAGCGCTCAACTTAAGTTGAGCGACAGGAATATCGAATTCGTCTAAAACAATGTTAGCAACATCGTGCGTTTCTAATAAGGCTCGCACATCAGTTTGCAATTCTTGTTCGTTCATAATTTTCTCCTTAGACGTGTAATATTAAATAATATTTTGTAAATATAACAAGCCTTAATTTTTATGTCAACTAAAAAAGTGTTTACCTAGATTTATATTTTACCCATAACAGAACTAACATGAAAATAGAGAGTAAAAAAACACAGGCCACTGCATGGTTTAAAAGCTTACGCGACACTATATGCAGCGAGCTTGAAGCCATTGAAGATGCGTTGAGTGGCACGCAACTTCACGCCCTTCCCGCTGGGCGCTTTGAGCGCAAGCCGTGGACACGCCCTGAAACGAATGAGCCTAATGACTCTGGCTCTATTTTAAATGGGGGCGGTGAAATATCCTTGATGCGCGGACGTGTCTTTGAAAAGGTCGGCGTCAATATCTCCACCGTGCACGGCACTTTCGCGCCTGAATTCGCCGATAAAATCCCTGGCGCAAAAGACAGCGATGGCGCGTTTTGGGCGGCGGGTATTTCCCTTGTTGCCCATCCCCAAAGTCCTCTTGTCCCCGCAGTGCATATGAACACCCGCATGATTGCCACCTCAAAATGTTGGTTTGGCGGCGGCGCAGATTTAACGCCAATAATTCCCGATGACAAAGATACAGCTGACTTTCACAATGCGTTAAAGCAATGTTGCGATGCGCATGACCCCGCTTATTACCCTGAATATAAAGCATGGTGTGATCGCTATTTCTTCCTTCCCCACCGTAACGAGGCACGCGGTGTGGGGGGTATTTTCTATGATTACAAGGAAGAGGATTGGGGCAATGACTTTATCTTCACCCAAGATGTCGGCAAAACGTTCGCCAAGATTTATCCTGAAATCGTGCGCCGTCATATGAACAAAGAATGGACGGACGAGCAACGCGAACAACAGCTTATCAAGCGTGGGCGTTATGTTGAGTACAACCTGCTGTATGATAGAGGCACGCAATTTGGCCTAAAAACAGGCGGCAACACCGAAGCCATCCTAATGTCCATGCCCCCCGAAGTGAAATGGCCTTAATTTTACACCCCTCCTGCGTCATTGCGAGGAACGAAGTGACACGGCAATCCATCTTTATACAGAACTTAAGAAGCGCGCCTTAGGCGACCTGTCGCCCTGGGGCAAATAAAAATGCGGATAAATTATTCTTTTTATTGACAATATTGGATATACGCGCTATTTCCATACTAACGAAAAATTTAATTAAATGAGTATCAATATGCCAGAAAAACCACAGCCTTTAAGATTTCACAGCACGGAAGCCGCTAAAAACTTCCTCTGCTTAATCTCCTCAAGTGCGCAACGCCATTTCACAATGGTCGTCAACGTAACAAATGATAGTGCGCAAGATAGAACCAGCTTAATGGGACTAGACAATTTTGGTGAAAATGGACGCAAAAAAGATTTTGAAACAGGTTTTGAAATGCCTCCTGCTGGGCATGTTCCAAGTTTTATGAAGCAGACGAAATAACTTCTGCAATCCATTCTTCCCTGCGGCGTTCTAACTCTTCGCCCAGCTCTGGGCCTGTTTGGTAGCCTTCTGCCATTAAGTCTTGCCCTGTTAGGTTGAATTTAGGGATATCCCAACTCTTGATAACCTTCACAAAATTTTTATCCACGCCCTCATCCTGACGCGCTTGCCACAATAAATATCCTTGCAACACCAAATCACGCCCATGGCGTATGATCGCGCGTTTCAACTCCTGCACATCACCGTAAAAATGCGCATTTTGTGTAATCATAATCTTAATCAAAAATTTCTGCTGAGCGTTACTAAGGCGTAACTCCTCGTGATAATGCTGTGGCTTGCACCCTGCCACCACATGCAAACGTGCCTCCATCATTACCGCCTCATATTGATGTTGAAACACCACCAAACGCGCCAAGACATCAACGTCAAAATTATTATCAAAAACATCTGGTAAGATACTGTTTTCAAACATAATTTTTGTCACACAAACAACATTCGTGCTTCCTAAAATTTTGCTTAACTCTTGCGTTACGCGCTCTCGTGATAATGTCTGAATTTGCGGTGCATGTTGAATACACGCCGCCAATCCCGCCTCATCCATCACTCCCTGACCTTGTTGTCCATATTGACCATAAAAGCGAAAGAAGCGCAAAATACGTAGATAATCCTCAGTGATGCGTTTTGACGGCTCGCCCACAAACACCACGCGCCCCGCTTTCGCGTCATCGACACCGCACCCCAAAGGGTCATAAATGTTACCGCCTTCATCGGCCAACAACGTATTCATCGTGAAGTCGCGCCGCCGCGCATCCTCCACCCAATCCTGCGTAAACTCAACATCCGCATGACGTCCATCGGTTTGCACATCATGGCGCAATGTCGTTATTTCAAAACTACGTTCGCCTTTTAGCGCGGTCACGGTTCCATGGTCTATGCCCGTTGGAATAACCTTAATATTTTCTGCGCTCAATAACTCCATCACACGCTGTGGCTTCAGGCTTGTTGCGATATCAATATCGGAAACGGGCACACACAACACCATATTACGCACACAACCCCCAACGAACAGTGCACGACGCTCGCCATCATTTAACACGCGCATTACGCTTTGCGTATCGGCATCCACCATCCAATCAGGCGCAGGTAAGGTTAAGGCAATATCCATAGGAAATAGCTTAAGAGGTTTTGACGTTTTATTCAATCGCTTCCCTCTTTAATTGCCCGCGATTTTGCACACCCAATTTGGCATACAGCGTATTCAAATAATACTTCACGGTTGTAAGTGGCAAATCATAAAAACGGGCGATTTCTTTATTAGACTTCCCCAAACGCAATTCCGCCAAAATCAATTTTTCTTTATAGGTTAAAT
>CALDHI010000100.1 GCA_937941545.1 uncultured Alphaproteobacteria bacterium | reverse complement strand
TAATAGTATTGCTGTTACTAATACTCTTGATGGTCAAACTAAGATTGTGTTGAATGGATTAGAACTTGAGTGCGTGCAAGGATTTAATTATAAAAAGAAAGTTAATGATATTGATATTATATCTATTGATTTTCCAGTGAGTGATGTTTGTATACGAAACGATAGCGAAGGGGTGGAGATATGATTGAAAAGATATTAAATAAATTACATAGTTTCTTTGGTAAGAAATACAAAATGACGTTTTATCTTTCAAATAACAGTAAGATTAGAATTGAAGGATATACTATTGAAGATGCTGTTAAGATTTACGGAATGATTGAAAGACTACAACTTCCCAAGGATGTTTATTTATTATCGCTTGTCGCTGATGAATGCCTTGATCAATCTGAGCGTGATAGGGTCAGTAATGCAGTAAAGGGCAAAGAGAATGACAAGTAACACATTACTAATCATTATGACATTAACATACATACTGCCGTACTTAATCGCGTGGCATCGTAATCACAACAGTAAGCACGCTATAGGCGTTACAGCTCTCTTGCTTGGTTGGACTATGGTGGGCTGGTTATTCGCCTTTATTTGGGCGTTTACAGGCAATGTAGGGGTAGGGGGGAGTACACAAAGTGGAAAGTAACATCGTTTCTAGACACGTGCCCCCATCTTTTTTTATTGCAAATACGGATTTTAGCTCGCGCGCGCATAAGGGGATTATAACACTATGACAAGGAAAAGTCGAACAGATAGTGTTGGGAGTCATTCGCAGGTGGTGGCTAAGTCGTTTGTGAATATCAAACCGCCTAAGCATATTAGGATGGCAAAAGAGGATATGCCTTTTTTTGAGAATGTTGTATCTGAATTTGCTAGGTCTGAATGGTCTGAACACGCCCTTGAGATAGCCTCTATTTTAGCGCGTACTTTGTGCGATTTGGAGCGCGAACAATTTTTGTTACGTGAGGAAGGTTCTATCTCTACCACGGAAAAGGGAACGCCAGTTGCTAATCCGCGCAAAACAATTGTGCAGATGCACGCGGGGACTATATTAAGCTTACGTAAATCTCTAGGGGTTGACGCAAGGGCGAAGGGCGATGGTAGAGACTTGGCTAAACAACAGAAAAAAACTAAATCACAAGAGACTGATATCCAAGATGATTTAATTGCTAGACCAACGGTTCAATGACACGTTCTGAAAAAGTTTTAGCGTTTATTAAGAAATATTGCCGAGTGCCAGAGGGTAACTTGGTGGGGCAACCTATTCAGTTGACGCCCGAACAAGAAAAATTCATATGCGCTGTTTACGATGGTAATCGAAAAGTGCGAAGGGCTATTTTATCTATAGCCCGTAAGAATGGTAAAACAACTTTAATCGCGTGTTTGGTTTTGGTTCACTTGGTTGGCAGTGAAGCTCAATTGAATAGTCAAATAGCTTCGGGGGCTATGTCAAAAGAAAACGCGGCTCTTGTGTTTAATCTTTGCGTTAAAATGATTAACCTTAATCCTGATTTACAGAGTATTATTAGAATTGTTCCTTCTAAAAAAGAATTATTTGGCTTGCCTATGAATGTTCATTATCAGGCATTGGCAAAAGATGGGCGAACGAATATGGGTGGCTCGCCTGTATTGTTAATTTTAGATGAGACTGGGCAGGTGGTAGGTTCTAATGATTATTTTATTGATGCTGTTACTACGTCACAGGGTGCGCACGAAAACCCTTTGATGCTTTGTATCTCTACACAGGCGGCGAGTGATAGTGATTTACTTTCAATATGGATTGATGACGCTTTGAAAAGCAAGGACGAGGGGACTGTTTGTCATTTGTACGCGGCAGACAAGGATGCTGAGGTTCTTGATGAAAAGGCGTGGTACGCGGCTAACTTTGGGTTAGGTAAGTTTAGGTCTTTAGAGGATATGAAAAGAATGGCTAACGAGGCTTCGCGTATGCCCTCGTTTGAGAATAGTTTTAGAAATCTATACCTTAACCAGCGCGTATCCACTAATAGCCCCTTCATATCGCGTTCTGCGTGGCAGGCTTGCGGGGGTGAAGCGCCACCATTCCAAGAGTGCGAGGAATTGTTTGGTGGGTTGGACTTGTCTGCAAAGACGGATTTGACTGCGTTTGTGCTTTATGGGTTGCATGAAGGCAAGTGGTATTCTTACGTTTGGGCTTGGACGCCTGAGCAGGGGTTGCATGAAAGGGTTAGGCGTGACCGTGCGCCGTATGATGTTTGGGTTAAGCAGGGTATTTTAACCACTACACCAAGTGCAAGTATTAAATATGATTACATAGCGCATGAGTTGTTAGAGATTTGCGACCAAGCGAACGTCACCGCCATAGCCTATGATAGGTGGCGTATGGATGTTTTAAAGGCTGAGTTGGAAAAGATTGGAGCTGAGCTTCCTTTAATTGAATGGGGGCAGGGGTACAAAGATATGGCTCCTGCCATGGATGCTATAGAGGGCGCGATATTAAATAAAACATTTTGTCATGGGGATAACCCTTTGTTGACAATGTGTGCGTCTAACACGATGGTAACACGCTCCCCCGCTGGTGACAGGAAGCCCGATAAGCATAAAGCCTCTGGTAGGATTGACTGTATGGTTGCCTTAATGATGGCGGCGGGTATTGCTGAGCGTAGGCATGAAAGTCAAGGTGATTTTGATGCGTTTATATCTAATCCTTTAGTGTTGTAATACACTGCATTGTGGTTTATACTTCAATAACTGCGTTTTTTAAGGGATAATAATGGCGTTTTGGAAAAGATTAGGCGGGCTTTTGTCGAGTTCAGGCTCTACATACCGCCAAGAAGGAAGCCAGAGCGGCAATTCTGCTGGTGGTGCAAAGACCGCCGTGCCTGTTACGCTTGATAGTGCTTTACAATTATCGGCGGCTTGGGCTTGCGCTAGGTTGATTA
>CALDHI010000099.1 GCA_937941545.1 uncultured Alphaproteobacteria bacterium | reverse complement strand
TCACGTGGGCTAAAAGCCGTCGTCTCTAAAATTTTTTCTTTACTTTTCATTTATAAAAACCAATGTCTATACATCTTGTCTAAGAGTTCTTTGTCTATAGTTACTTTTGGAGCAGCTGAAGGCAATACTGAATCTATACCACAATATGGGCATAAGGCAGAGTTGTTCTCATCATCCTCTTCTTCCCAGTCTACAATTTCTTCTGACTGAAAAATGGTTCGGCAGTGAAAACAACCACATATCTTACTTTTTGCAATCAATTTTTTATTTCGCGAACAAAATTGATGCGCATGTTTATAGAGTGTTTGAGATGAAGAATTGCTCATGATTATTATTTAAAGCTTTTCTACAATGATATTGTTATTGGTGAACACACAAATGTCCCCCGCTATATTCAGTGATTTTGTCGCAATCGTTTCAGCGTCCATATCTTTTTGATCAAATAAAGCACGTGCCGCCGCTAATGCGTAATTACCGCCCGACCCTATGCCGATGATACCGTTTTCGGGTTCAACCACATCGCCCGTGCCAGAAAGGATTAATATTGTGTCTTTATCACAGACCGCCATCAGGGCTTCTAATTTACGCAGATATTTATCGGTGCGCCAATCTTTAGCCAGTTCCACGCAAGCGCGGGTGAGTTGCCCCGGGTGTGCTTCTAATTTAGCCTCTAAACGCTCAAATAACGTAAAAGCATCGGCGGTAGCTCCTGCGAAGCCTGCGACAATGTCATTGTCTTTACCAAGACGGCGCACTTTGCGCGCGTTAGATTTCATCACCGTATTGCCAAGGGAGACTTGTCCGTCCCCTGCGACGACGGTTTCATTATTTTTTCGAATTGCTAATATTGTTGTCATGTCTTAAGAATTAATACAGATTAAGGTGTTTACGCAAGGAAAGAATAAAGGAAATATCATGGCAAAAACAGGGGCAACTAGAACCGCACAAATCAATCGCGATACACATGAAACAAAAATCAATATTGAATTAAATTTGGATGGAAGCGGGCAGTGCGATATTAAAACAGGTTTGGCGTTTTTTGATCATATGCTGGATCAAATCGGTAAACATGCTTTGTTTGATTTAACGCTTCATTGTGATGGGGATTTAGAAATTGATGCGCATCATACTGTGGAAGATTGTGGCTTGGCCTTAGGGCAGGCGATTAAGGACGCCTTGGGTGATAAGATGGGTATCCGTCGTTTTGGTCATGCGTACGTGCCCATGGATGAATGTTTAAGCCGTGTGGCGTTGGACCTTTCTAACCGCCCTTATTGTGTGTGGAATGTGAAGTTTACGTTGGATCGGCTTGGTGAAAATATGGAAACGGAGCTATTTGGACATTTCTTTGAATCATTGGCACAAAATGCGGGTATTACGCTTCACTGCGATAATTTATATGGTGAAAACAATCATCATATAATCGAAAGCGTGTTTAAGGGCTTCGCTCGCGCCCTAAAAATGGCCGTTGAGCATGACCCAAAAGCCGTAGGCATTTTACCCAGTACGAAGGGTGCTTTATAAGAAGAGCCGTCATGCGGGTAACCCCGAGGACGTTATAGCTATTTTTCGGAGCTTTCTTGTTTAACTCTTTATATTTCTATCACGCAAGACATTGCCGTGGGCGGGGAATTCTTCGTAATCGGTAAGGGTCGTTACGGTGTCCCTTAAATTGTTAAATCCCTTCTCAGTAACGTTTGCCAGCGATGTGCGCTTTAAGAAATCCCAAATAGATGTGCAGCTGTAGCTATGGGCTTTGCCGCCTGTGGGCAGGACGTGATTGACGCCAATGGCGTAATTGCCGAAGGAGGAAGGGGTGGTTTCCCCCATTAAAATTTCCCCCGCATTAATAATTTGTTTGGCAGTTTCTTTAGAATTTTTGGTTTTAACTAATAAATGCTCTGCCCCGTACGTGTTACAAAATTCAATAGAGTCTTCCATGGAGTTGGTAAGCATCACGCCACTATAACTGGCCATATTGGTCGTCAGCCATCCCTTTTGTGGTTCAAGTAAGGCGTTGATATAATTAGGCAATTCTGTGTGTACGTGCTTGGCGAGGGCTTCGTTGTGGGTGACAAGCAGGCTGGCGGAATCTGGGCCGTGTTCGGCCTCATTAAGGACATCTAATATTGTATTGTGCGGGTCTGCACTTTCGTCACATAGGATAATAGCATCGGAGGGACCAGCGGGCATGCCAGGGTTGATAATACCACTTAAGAGTTGTTTTGCGGCGGCGACATAGGGCGAGCCAGGGCCGAGAACTTTATGGACAGCAGGAATAGTTTGCGTCCCATAAGCCATTGCGGTGACAGCTTGAGCGCCACCCGCCTTGTAGATATCACGCACCCCTGAAATCTCAGCCGCATAGAGTAAGGCGTCCCCTATTGTGCCGTCAGGACGTGGTGGAGTGGTTATTATAATTTTAGGGACACCCGCAAGTGTAGCAGGGATTCCAAGCATATAAACAGCAGATGGGTACTGATTTTTGCCACCAGGGACGTATAAACCAACAGAAGAAATCGGGGACACCTTTTCTCCAGCAAACACGCCTTCTTCAATTTCAACCATCCATTCACGGTCTTTTTCCATGCGTTGCATCTGCGCTTCATGGAATTTGCGTACGTTTCCTGCGGCGTGGTCAATGGCTTGTTTAACTTTTGGGTCTAAAGTTCTACGTGCTTCTTCAAATTCAGCGTCAGAGACTTTTAAACTCTTTAAATCGGCTCTATCGAATTTCTTGGCATAGTCAAAAAGGGCCGCATCACCATTTTGACGCACATTTTCTATAATCGGTTTGACTTGCGCTATCGTGGCGTCAATGTCTGCCTCGCCGCGTCTTAAAAGACGCATTTTGGTTGCCTCGTCAATTTCGTCTAGTTTATAAAATCCAATTTTCATGATTATTCCGTACTCAACGCTTTAAAATTATTGTGTAGTATGGTTTAAACACATTTGTAATCTTTAGTAAATATTAGGAAATACCTTTTAAAATACGGGATAAGCAAGCACGAGGATAAAATGACCAGTCAAACAATTACACAACATGAACCTAGCGTCAGCGTCGAACTGATTGATGAAGCGTTAGGCATAAATGATCTTAATGATTTATGTGATGCAACGGAGTCCGCGATTGAAGCGGGCGGTGGTTTTGGTTGGGTGGATTTACCATCACGAGAAACACTAGAAAATTATTGGAACGGCGTTGTAACCGCGCCGATGAGGCAGTTATTTGTGGCGCGTCTTGATCAAACAATATGTGGTACAACGCAATTGGTTTTGCCACCAAAAAATAATGAAGCGCAAGGTCACATGGTGACGTTGACCACAAACTTTGTAGCGCCATGGGCGCGGGGGCATGGACTAGCAAAAATGCTGCTTCAAAAAGTTGAAAAAAATTGCATTAAAGATGGGTATTCCGTTATTAATTTAGATGTGCGTGAAACAATGAAAGATGCGATTAAACTCTATGAAACTCTTGGCTATAAAGAGTTCGGACAACATCCTTACTCTGTTCGTGCAAAAGGCCATACGATACAAAGTAAGTTTTATTACAAAGTGATTAATGAAGATTTCTTCAAGTAACTTTATCGGCTATATTTTCATTTGTACGTTGAATTATTTACGTCAGGCATGACAGAAAATTTATTTTTCTCGAGACGCTTTTTCGTCGTGTCCGCTGATGCCGTTTCTGGCGCTTAGGATATCAAAAATATCGTTGGGTTTTAAACCTGCATCACTCCATAAAATCATGAGATGAAAAAGAAGGTCGGCGGATTCGCTAGCTAGTTTTTCTTTGTCGTCTTTAATGGCTTCGATGATTGTTTCAATAGATTCTTCGCCCACTTTTTCGGCAATTTTTTCGCGTCCTTTTTCAAACAGGGACGCAACGTAAGAGCTGTTTGGGTCTACACCTTTACGGCTTTCAATTGTTTCAAAGATTTTGTTTAGAATTTCTTGTGACATGCTGCTACACCGCTTCCTTGAGCGCATCGGCGGGGCTGATGCGCCCATCATAAAGCGCTTTGCCGATAATCATGCCATCGACGCCTTGTTTAGCCGCGTTTTTAACTGCGCGGACATCTTCTATCGAGCCAACACCGCCAGAGGCAATAACAGGCACAGAGGTATTTTGCGCCAGCTCAATGGTAGCGTCCATATTCAATCCTTCGCCTGTGCCATCGCGATTAATATCGGTATAGATAATACCCGCCAGCCCGCAATCTTCATATTGATGAATCATATCCAGCGTAGAGCGTCCAGATTTTTCAACCCAACCTTCGGTGGCCACGTCACTGCCATAGGCATCCAGCCCTAAGATGATTTGGTCAGGGAAAGCCTCGCAAGCTTCAATCATAAGCGCGGGGTTTTTAACGGCCACCGTGCCAAGGATAACGCGACTAACGCCCGCGTTAAGCCATGTTTCAATTTGCTTTAAATCACGAATGCCACCGCCCAATTGTAGGGGCAGATCAACCGTATCCAAGATAGATTGCACGGCGTCTTTATTAACAGGCTTGCCTTCAATCGCGCCATTTAAATCCACAATATGAATCCATGAAAACCCAGCTTTTGCAAAGTCTAGGGCTTGGGAAGCGGGGCTGTCATTATAGATAGTTTCACTGTCCATCACGCCTTTATGTAGGCGCACGCAGTTGCCGTCTTTTAGGTCAATGGCGGGATAAATGATCGTCATGATTGTTGCTTTTCTTTATTATATTATTTGTTATATTCACAGTGATAGAATAATTGGAAAGAAAAATAAATGGTTTATGATGAAAATAATATTTTTGCGAAAATAATTGTGGGAGATATCCCGTGCAATAAAGTGTTTGAAAGCGATCACACATTGGCGTTTCATGATATTAATCCGCAACGTAAAATTCACATCATGGTTATTCCCAAGGGCGCCTATAGCGATATCGCTGATTTTAGTGCGCGGGGCAGTGATGCAGAGATTTTAGATCTTTACCGTAGTTTAGAAAAAATAACGTCGCAAGAAAACATAACGGGCGAGGGGTTTCGTATCATCGCCAATACCGGTGAATTTGGCGGACAAGAAGTCCCACATTTTCACCTCCACCTAGTCGGCGGTGAACCTGTTGGGAAGTTGTTAGCTTAATTCTTATTATGCTCCCGGAAAGACGATGATGTTATCGCCTAGATTTTCTTTGGCAGTTGTATTTTTCTCATTCATGTTACGTCCTGCATAGATAAAACCAACATCTTCTTTGCCGTCTTTGTTGCGTTCATACACCAATTCAGCCAATACAAAGTCTGCAATCTCCATGTGTGCGCGTGCTTGAATAGACAGCAGTTTCAATAAAGTCGCAATTTCGTGATTGTCATTATGGATATCCGCATATAGTGCATCCATTAAGTCGGCTAAGCCTTCTAAATCTTCGGGTACCGTCTCTAAAATTTCTTCGTACACATGCGATGGCATAGGCGTGTTGATATTTTTATGCATCCAATTAGGGGCATAATCCCCTAAGATATCCATAGATTCTTTTGAAATCGCGGCGGCAATAGGGGATAAGTGGTTGGCCTTTGTTGCGATGTCACCTGCACAAATAGCAATCGCTAAGAGGGCTGAATCTGGATCAACTTCAGACAAAGCCAAGTGCAAGCCATAATGCATATCAGGTTGGACATCCAAATCATGCGTTAATATATCAGACACCGCCAACGGCACGATGAGGTGCTGACGGAGTTGATCAAATTCTTCTGTTGTTAAATTCTTTGACATTGTGTGACCCTTTTTGTTTCCCCTGAATAGACATTTTTATAGTGCCTCTATCTTTTTGTTTTAGCGCATAAGTATGAAGAAACATTTAAGGCAAAATGAAGAAAGTCTTAAGATTGAAGATTTTTCATGAAGCTACTCACATGTTTCTCTTTTGTTCTAATTTATTATGTGGCATAAGGGGGTATGGCTTTAAAAAATACGTTCATATATTTAATTGGTTTCCCGGCCACGGGGAAATATACGATTGCAAAAGAATTGTGCAAGTTAGAGCCGTCTATCAAGTTGGTGGATAATCATCTGATTAATAACCCCATTTTTAGTGTACTGGAATTAGATGGAAAAACTAAGCTCCCTGATCAAGTATGGCAAAACGTTGATAAAATACGTGATATTGTACTAGACAGTATTGTTAAATTATCTGCAAAAGAAACAAGTTTTATTTTTACCAATCATTTGATTGAAAATGATGAACATGATTTAGAGCAGTATTATTTAATAAAGAAAACAGCTTTGGCGCGTGGAGCATATTTCTTACCTGTACATTTAAAATGCTCAGTTGAGGAACTTGAAAAACGTATTGATAGCGATGAGCGTGCAGTACGATTTAAAATGACAGATAAAAGTGCAGTGCGCCCCTATGCAGAAAAATTTAATGTACTAAAAATTCGTGAGCATAATGGGTTTGAATTAGATGTGTCTCTTATGTTCCCTAAAGAGGCGGCGCTAGAAATATTGGAGAAGTGCCCATGACGGCGAAAATTAATACAATTGCATTTCAGGGGGTGGATGTTCGCCCTGTGGATGTGCAGGTGCAAATCTCTAATGGTTTGCCTGCGTTTAATATTGTGGGCTTGCCTGATAAGGCGGTAGCGGAAAGTAAAGAGCGTGTACGCGCCGCGCTTCATGCGCTGGGCATTGCCTTGCCGCCTAAACGCTTAACCGTGAACTTGGCGCCTGCCGATGTTAATAAAGAAGGTTCGCATTATGATTTACCCATTGCGCTGGGGTTATTGGCGGCGATGGATGTTGTGCCGAAATTAGAGATGGAAGAGTATGTGGTCTTAGGCGAGTTATCCTTGGATGCAGGCATCAGGCGTGTGTCGGGGGTATTACCCGCCGCTATTCATGCGGCTGCAAATGATCATAGCTTGATATGCCCAAGCGAGTGCGGTGGAGAGGCCGCATGGGCAGGGGAAGAGTTACAAATCTTGGCACCGCAAAATTTACTACAATTGATAAATCATATAAAAGGCACGCAAGTGTTAAGCCGTCCAAAAGCAAAAATGGCGGAAAGCCATAATGACGCACCCTTAATGGATTTAGCCAGTGTGAAGGGACAGGAAAGTGCCAAGCGTGCGCTGGAGGTGGCTGCGGCAGGTGGGCATAACATGCTAATGATTGGGCCGCCGGGGTCGGGGAAGTCCATGTTGTCTTCTTGTATGCCCAGCATCTTGCCGCCCTTGCTACCGCGTGAAGCGTTAGAAGTATCGATGATACATTCGCTGTCAGGTACATTGCCAGAAGGGGGCCTGATGAAGGCGCGCCCGTATCGTGATCCCCACCATTCGGCTAGCTTACCTGCGCTTATTGGCGGGGGACACAAAGTAAAACCCGGTGAGATATCTTTGGCGCATCGCGGTGTTTTATTTTTAGATGAACTCCCTGAATTTTCACGCGCCACGTTGGAGGCGTTGCGCCAACCTCTTGAAACGGGCGAGGCGTTAATAGCGCGGGCAAACCATCACGCAACATACCCTGCGCGTTTTCAACTGATTGCCGCGATGAACCCGTGCCGATGTGGGTATTTAGGTGATCCATCCAATGAATGCACGAAAGCCCCGCGCTGTGGCGGTGATTATCAGGCGAAGTTATCGGGGCCCTTACTGGATCGGATTGATATCCAAGTCGAAGTGCCGCCTGTTATGGTCAAAGATTTAGAAAAACTATCAGGCGAAGCGTCGGCGATTGTGGCGGCGCGGGTGGCGAAGGCGCGTGATATCCAAGTGCAACGCTTCGCCACCATGACCAAAGCGCAGAATATGAGCGTCAATGCCGAAGCCAATGGTGAGGTGTTGGAGCAATTATTCGTGATGAATGAAAAAGCGAAAGCTTTGTTACATAAAGCGGCAGAACAAATGAAATTTTCTGCGAGGAGCTATTATCGTCTTATCCGCGTGGCGCGCACCATTGCGGATTTAGGCAATGAGCTGGGCGATATAAAAGAAGTACATATCGCGGAAAGCCTGAGTTATCGAAAAATAAGCTTAAACTATTGATATAATTTAATATTTCTCCGTTATTTGCACCATAAGATTGGTATAGCGTATTCTAAATAATATGGGAGAGTGTTCTTGATAGCTTTAAGCGTATATTAAGACTTTTTCTATAGAATAAAGAGATAATAATTAAAGGGTTTATAATATTTAATGTCAGATGCCAGCGTACATGTTAATCCAGTAAGCGATCAGAACTCAATTGCCGAGGCTGAGGAAGCTATCCGCAAGGCAAGTGCGGCGCAATGTGAGGCCTTAGCAGGTCAAGCAGGGGCAGAAGAGGCGCAACGTCATGCGCAATCAGACATCGCAGAAATTGGCCCTGATATGGCGCTAGAGGCGTCAGGTTTTACAGGCTTGAGCATTGCTAAAAACGTCGTTGATGGTGTAGGGGAGCGTAATTATGACGCCGCACAGTCTAATGATGCAACTAAAATGGTTGATTTAGGGTTGGCGTCAGAGCCTATTTCGTTTGAAGGAGGATATCATACAGATGTAGTCTCTAATTCTATTCAAACGGCGTTTGAAGGGCCAACGGTTATGGAGCAATTTACAATGGCAACAATGACATTTTCTTCTTTGAAGGAAGACATGTCTGGCGCAAAAGCCAGTGAAGATATTTGTGATGAAATGACAGCCTTGGCCGAATGTAAGCAAATGATGTGCTTAGCCAATGAACATGTATTAGCAGGGGCAAAATATACAATTAGTAGCGCACCAACGTTTGGCGGTTCAGGCGGACATCAAATGGCGATTGCCGATAGAAAAGTTGCTCAAGATGCGCTTGATCAAGAAAAATTCTTAGCGAATAATCCTCATGAAAATACAAGAATGAATCAACAATACGCGACGCTAAAAGTGCCAGGGATGAATTTTGATTTGAGTAAAGGGCCGAGTGGACCGACGGGCGATATTACGACCGAAGAAAGTGGGGCGTTAGCGTAATGGGTGATGTAGCTTATGACATTCCTGTAACTGATACCCATACGCAATTTGCGCAAATGGCGGCAGAGATTGGTATGCAAGTGCAAAATTTTGCTGAACCTGCTGTTGTCGCTATTCCTAATCAATATGCCTCAAATGACGCCTCCTATAATAATCCTGCGGTTAACATTTCTGCTGACATTACGGCCACACAGCCTAATGGGCATGATATTTTAATGGCATGTGATAATGCAACTTTGATGCCGGGGGTTGACGAGAATTATGATCCTTCGATGCAAATTCAATCACCGCCAATGGGATCTATCATGGATATTGCAGGCGCGTGTCAAAGTGTTAACAATATACTTCAATCACAAGATCCAGAACCGCAACAAGCGCCAGTATTTACAGCTTCTATTAATAAAGGCGCGGAAATAGAGGGATTCCAAAATAATTGGACACCACCTACGCCAGAGTTTAGTTAATTATTTAGACGCTTCGTCTTCACTGATGCCAAGGGCGAGATCTGTTAAATCAAAATTCTCATCTGTTTCTTTCGCAATTTTTTTAAAATGACGAATAGCCATAGGTATGGTGACAATATAAAAACATGACATCGCAGTGAGCGTAATCCAAGGCGCTTGGATCAGCGCGGCAATCAATAAAGCGAACGCCCCTAATAAAGGCATAGTCCATTTTGATTGCACGTTGATTTGTTTGGTTGACCATGTGGGAATACGGCTAATCATCAACGCGCCGCAAATTATTATCCAGATACCAACCAATGTATTCGCAGGGGCGAAGCTTTCAAAATAGCTAGGGGCCATTAACCAAATATATAAAGGCAAAAATGCCATGCCTGCGCCCGCAGGGGCAGGTACACCTGCAAAAAACCCACGAGACCACACCCCTGTTTTGGGCATCTCTGTAATGTTGTAGCGTGCAAGGCGCATAGCAGAACACACGGCAAAAACTAACATCGCAATCCATCCAATTTTACCTGATTCTTGTAAAACCCAGTGATATAAAATCATGGCGGGTGCAACGCCAAACGCAAGGAAATCTGAGAAGCTATCTAGTTGTGCGCCAAATTTACTTTGGGCGTTTAGCAGGCGAGCCGTTGCGCCATCAAGAATATCCAAGACGGCGGCGATCAAAATGGCGATGGCGGCGTGTTCCCATTGTTCCTCAATTGCAAATTGTATCCCCGTTAATCCAGATGCCAACGCACATAACGTAAGGATATTCGGTATCAGCTTATGATAATGGGTTAAGCTGTTTGGCGCGTCATTATTTGAGGTGTCAGATTTTTTCATTAGATAGCTAAGGAATCACGTTGTTTTTCTTTTGATTTCAAATCTGCCAAAACGGTTTCACCGCCAATGGCGCGTTGCCCAATGCACACAAGTGGAGCAATTTTAGGAGGCAGATAAATATCTGCGCGTGAGCCAAAGCGAATGAGGCCATAGCGATTACCTGCTATCACAGTTTTGCTGTTATCCAAATCAGTAATAATACGGCGGGCAACAAATCCTGCAATTTGGGAGAGACCTATATAATGATCGCTTTTTGTTTTAATCAAAGCATGCGCGCGCTCGTTCTCTTCACTGGCTTTATCCAACTCCGCATTTAAAAACTTACCTTCGTAATAGAACGTATCCACAACTTCACCGCTTACAGGAATGCGGTTTACGTGTACGTCAAAGACAGAGAGGAAAATACTAATTTTTGTGAATTTCATATCAGAATTTTCTAGAGAATCCCCTAACTCATCTGGCAGCGAGACATCTTGCGTAATGGCAATAACGCGGCCATCCGCAGGGCTAAGAATTAAATTGTCATTCTGGGGTACGGCGCGGATTGGGTCGCGGAAGAAGTAAATTACGAACAGGCTTAATATTAAGAAAAATACGCCCAATGGCTCCCATATTATTAAGAATAAAATCGTAAAGGCCAGTGCACCGCCAATAAACGGATATCCTGCTGGGTGGGGTTTGACCAACATTGTACGTGTTATGGTATCCAATAATGACATGATTTCTTCCTTCATATTAATGTTATGATGCTTCATAGCATAATTGATTGATTGCGCCAATGTCAGAAATGTTTAAAATTACCATAAGTTTTTTGTTAGATGGCTTTTCATATGTACAAATTACGCGTACTATAAAAAGTGTAAATTTCATTTCTGAGCGGTATTTTATCGCTTTCAATTATATTAGAAAATTTTGACGTCCATGAAACATATTTTATTCATCATGATAATGCTCGTTGGCTTTGTTGAGCCTTCATTTGGGCAAGTAAAAGTAAATTTTTGCGATAGAATCGTTAGCACGGCTTCTTCGATTAGCTGTCTGAAAAAGCAATTACAAAGCAATCAAAATGACCTTAATATTATCTATGATGAATATGTAGAGAAATTAGAACTTGAAAGTTTAGGCGAATTTAAAGATTTACAGAAAACATGGCTTAACTATCGTGATGCTGAATGTATGTGGGAAGCGCAGCAACCTGTCGAAACTCCTCTAAAACTTGCGCAGGAATTGAGTTGTATGAATGAGCTGACGCAAGACCGTATTGATGTTTTGAATTCAGTCTATGAAAAAAAGAAAGTAAATAATAAAATTATTGAGCCGGGCAGTCTTCCGCGCTGGATGAATGTTATTGCAAAAGAAAAACCTGATATTTTTTGGAATTACGGTGTACGTCTTTCTAATGACCTAAACTGTGATGATACCAAAGAATTTATCATGCAAGGTGTTCAAACTTTAGCTGTTGAAAGGGATGAGAAAGAATTATTTTCTAAACATACGATTATCGCTATCGCTGAAAACCCAATGGTTGGAAAGCCTAAAATTACATATTTTAAAGCATTAGATGATAGTGGGCTTGGAAATTGCTCAGCTCTATATGATGTTGATGTTGTGACTGAGGAAAAAATAAAAGCGGGCGCTTGTAAAACAAGAATTGATTTGACTGCCAAAGACTGCCAAACACAAACTATACTTTGGAATGGAAAATCCTTTCAACTTGATGTAAAAGAATTGGAAACGATTAAAAAAGATTAATAATAAGAAAGTTTTGAAAATTTATGACTAAAATTAAAAATGTATGTGTTTATTGCGGTTCTTCATCAAAAGTAGATGATTCATATAAAACAGCAGCCACACAATTAGGCGGTATGATTGCCAAAGAAGGTTGGGGCGTTGTATATGGTGGTGGTCGTGTGGGCCTTATGGGGTTAGTTGCGGATTCTGCCCTAAGCGCAGGCGGCGAAGTGGTTGGTATTATCCCGTCACATATTGAAGAGCGCGAAGTGCAGCATGAAGAGCTAACGGAACTACACGTTGTGGATACCATGCATGTACGTAAACAAATGATGGTTGATAGAAGCCAAGCTTTTGTAATTTTACCAGGTGGTCTTGGTACACTAGATGAGTTATTTGAATTACTAACGTGGAAGCAGTTGGGATTGCATGATAAGCCAATCGTTATTGTTAATATGGATGGGTATTGGAGTGAGATGCTGGCAGCTGTAAGATATATTGCTGATCAAGGATTTATGCGTCAGGATGACTTAAATCTTTTTGTCGAAGTACAGGATGTAAAAGACGTTTCAGAAGCTATTAAGAATGCGCCTTCTGAGAAATTTGACCCTACAACGAAATGGATTTAATTTAAATGGCAATGGTTCCAGAGTTTTATCCGCATGAGCTTGATGTAGCAGATAATTTTGCTTCAAAGGCAATTAAGCGTCTTAGAGTGGACGGTATCCCGGCCGTACCGCAGAATTTTGAAGTGTGGTATGTTTATTATGCAAATGTAAATCCTGAGTTAAAAAGTGATATTAATGATCGTATTTTAGAGCATGACAAAATTACAGAGCAAGATTGCAAGGATTTATACGAAAAATATTTGAATTTTGGTCATGAGCGTGAAACTTACCAAAGAGCAGGCGATCAAATTAATGCAACGTTGCACGATGTCACTAATTTGATGCTAAATGTTAAGGATACGACAAGTGAATTTACGGGAACACTTAAATCAGCTTCAAACAGATTAGAAAAAGTTGAAGTTTCTGACGATGTTAGGGCTGTCCTGAAACTTATTTCATCAGAAACTGATAAAATGATGAAATATAATGTGGAGTTAGAGAAACGTTTAAATAATTCTACGACAATGATGGGCGAATTAAAACGTGACATGGAACGTATTCGTAGGCAAGCAGTGACAGATGGTCTAACGGGCCTTGCAAATCGTAAGGCGTTTGATGAGCAAATTGAACGTACTACACGTGAATCCAAGCGTAAGAAAGAAATTTTCTCTTTCATCATGATTGATATTGATCATTTTAAAACGTTTAATGATAAATATGGCCATCAGGTTGGAGATCAGGTTCTGCGCCTTGTTGCGATGACATTGATTAATGAGGTTAAAGGGCAGGATATGGCGGCGCGCTATGGCGGTGAAGAATTTGCGCTTATTTTACCAGGTACGAACGGAACGGCAGCCAAGGCTGTTGCCGAAAATTTACGTAAAGCGGTTGAGAAAAAAGAAATTATTAATCGAGCTACAGGTGATAATTTAGGTCAAATTACGGTTTCCTTAGGGGTGTCACAACATTTTGGCGGTGATGAAACCTGTGAAGAGCTGATCCGTCGTGCCGATATGGCGCTGTATGCGTCTAAAAATAAAGGACGTAACCAAGTCACGCTGGCGAAAAGTCCGCATGAGATAGCGTCTTAACAACTCAACTTCATGGACTCTTCTTATCTTGCCTTTATCCAACCCAAGCTGGTATGAATAAAGCATGAATTTTACAATAGATTATGATCCGCGTGAGGAAGAGCGCGCGCAGCAAGAGCAAGCTAAACAAGCATTGTATCAAGATTTAAACCCCGCGCAGCAAGACGCGGTCTTGGCTGTTGATGGCCCTGTTTTGGTGTTGGCGGGTGCAGGCACGGGTAAGACGCGCGTTTTAACAACGCGCTTGGCTCATCTGATTACTTCTGGTTATGCGATGCCCGGTCAAATTTTGGCTGTGACTTTTACCAATAAAGCGGCGCAAGAAATGAAGGAGCGCATTAGTACGATGATGGGCGATGTTCCCGTTGAAGGATGGTGGCTTGGTACATTCCACTCATTGGCGGCGCGCATGTTACGTCAACATGCCAGTCTTGTTGGGCTAGAATCAAATTTTACGATTTTAGATTCAGATGATCAGGTGCGTTTGTGCAAACAACTGTACGAAGAAAATCAAATTGATCCAAAAAAAAATCCACCTAAAGAAGCTGCTGGAATCATTTCCAGTTGTAAGGATAAAGGAAAAAATCCGAGTGATATGAAAGCGAATGATGTCGGTGATTTTGCTGATGGCAAGATGCTGAAAATTTATACGCAATATCAAGACAGGCTTAAGATTTTAAATGCTTGTGATTTTGGTGATTTGCTACTGCATGTTATTACAATTTTAAAAGATCCGAAAAATTCTCATGTTTTAGATGAGTATCATAGACGGTTTAAATATCTATTAGTTGACGAGTACCAAGATACCAATGTCGCGCAATATTTATGGCTGAGGTTATTAGCCAAAGGATCGAATAACATTTGTTGCGTTGGGGATGATGATCAATCTATTTATGGCTGGCGCGGGGCGGAAGTGGATAATATTTTGCGTTTTGAAAAAGATTTTCCTGGCGCGAAAACGGTGAAGCTAGAGCAAAACTATCGCTCCACAGGTCATATTTTGGCAGCTGCAAATGCAGTAATTAATAACAACCAAGGGCGCTTAGGTAAGGAGTTATTTACCGCAGAAGAAATGGGTGAGAAGCTTAAACTGCGTGGTTTATGGGATGGCGCAGCAGAGGCGCGATGGGTCGGCGAAGAGGTTGAAGCACTGCAACATAAAGGCGCAAACCTTAAAGATATGGCGGTTTTGGTGCGTACGGGTTTTCAAATGCGTGAATTTGAAGAACGGTTCATTCAATTAGGTCTGTCTTATCGTGTTATTGGTGGTCCTCGATTTTACGAGCGAAAAGAAATCCGCGATGCGCTGGCTTACTTGCGCGTAGTGGCACAAAGCCATGATGATTTAGCATTCGAGCGTATCATCAATACACCAAAACGTGGAATAGGGGACAGTACCGTTAAAACGCTCTATACGCATGCGCGGGCGAAAAGAATTAGTCTCTATCAAGCGGTGATTGATTTAACGCAGACGGAAGAATTAAAGCCAAAAATGCGTGGCACATTAATGAAGTTGATTGATGATTTTGTACGTTGGAAAGACAATGTTGAAACAACGCATCATGCGGTGCTTGCTGCCAGTATTTTAGACGAGTCTGGATATAACGATATGTGGAAAATGGACAAAGCGCCAGACTCCCCCGGACGATTAGAAAATCTAAAAGAGCTTGTCTCTGCAATGGAGGAATTTGACTCCTTGCAAGAATTTTTAGAGCATATCGCTTTAGTTCTTGAAAATCAGAGTAATAATAGCGGCGATTATATCACGCTGATGACGCTTCATGCGGCAAAAGGATTGGAATTTAAAGTGACCTTTTTACCGGGGTGGGAAGATGGGTTATTTCCATCGCAACGCTCGATGGATGAAAGCGGTTTAAAGGGGTTGGAAGAAGAGCGTCGATTGGCGTATGTGGCAATTACGCGGGCGCGTAAGCTATGCCATATCTCCTTTGTGGCCAATCGCCGTATGTATGGAAGTTGGGTGAACGCCATTCCGTCTCGTTTTGTGGATGAATTGCCCGAAGATCATATTGAGCAAGAAACAGAAATGGGCATGGTGCAGCCCGGGCGCAGCGCCCATTGGGATTCTAGCGGTATAAGAAGCCAAACGATTTCCACGCAAAGCCGCGAAGTGCGCAGCACGGATGGGCAATATACAAGCGGTGACCGTGTTTTCCATGAGAAGTTTGGTACGGGTACGATTATTCATATTGAAGGATCAAAATTGGATATCCAATTTGATAATGCTGGGCAAAAACGCGTGATGGACAGCTTTGTAAAAACTGTTTAAAGGCTGGATTTTATAGCGTTAAGGGCTTAAATTAAGGTTGTATTTGAAATAAGAGATAAACATATGACGCAGAATAAAGATAAAATTATTTGTATATTTGGGGGTTCTGGTTTTTTAGGGCGCTATATTGTGCAAGATTTAGCGCGGGCTGGCTTTCGTATCAAGGTGGCGACGCGCTATCCTGAAAGTGCGTATGCGCTCAAAACCTATGGTGACGTAGGGCAGGTTGTTCCTGTGTTTTGTGATTACAAAGATGAGGCTTCTATCAAAGCTGCGATGACAAGCTCGTATGCTGTTATTAATTTGGTGGGTATTTTATTTGAAAAAGGTAAAAATAGCTTCATGCGCATGCATCGTGATTTGCCTGCGACATTATCGAGTTTAGCCAATGAGTTAAAAATAGAAAATTTTATTCATGTCTCGGCTCTTGGAGTGGAAACATCGAGGTCAAAATATGCGAAATCAAAGTTAGCCGGTGAAGAGGCTTTAGTTGAGAATTATAAAGATGCCACGATATTACGCCCCAGTGTTGTGTTTGGCCCAGGGGATAGTTTTTTTAATATGTTTGCAAAGCTGGCAACGTTTTTGCCCGCGTTTCCTTTGATTGGTGGCGGTACAACAAAATTCCAACCTGTCTATGTGGGTGATATTGCACAAAGTATTGCGAATATTTTGACGGAAAAAACGTCACACGTCCAAGGTAAAATTTATGAACTTGCGGGGCCTGAGGTTGTGACGTTCAAAGAAATTTATCAAATATTATTCAAAGAAATAGATCGTGATCGTATGCTTGTGTCTATACCATGGTTGGTGGCAAAAATTCAGGGAAGCGTGATGAGTTTACTGCCTAAACCGATGTTGACCCGCGATCAGGTGACGTCTTTACAGACTGATAATGTGAAAAATGAGGGATCATTAGGCTTGCAAGAATTAGGCGTGATGCCAACGGCAATGGGCACAATTTTACCGCGCTATTTATCTAATTTTAAAAAAGGCGGGCGTTTTGCGAACAAAAAGAGCGCATAGAACCGCCATAATTAAGAGTTTTACTGTACTAGAAATAAATTAAATTTTTTGGATTTAAGAATGATGATGAAACAATATTTTTTACCGATTTTAGTGTTTGTAATGCTGACAATGTCTGTTGTACCTGTCATGGCAAAAACAATGGGTATTGCGGCAACGGTGAACAACGACGCGATATCTGAGGCCGATGTGACCAATCGTATGAAGTTGATTTTTGCTTCATCAGGGATTCCGAATACACCTGACAATGTTAAAAGAATAAGACCGCAAGCCATTAATATTTTGGTTGATGAGCAATTGAAAATGCAATCTGCGCGGAAAAATAAGTTAGAAATTACAAAAGAAGAAATTGGCGAAGCGTTTAAAACAATGGCGGCCAATAATAAATTAACGCCTGATGAATTTGCGTCTGTTATGGGACAATCAGGCGTTCCAAAAGCAACATTGATGCGTCAAATTGAAGCGGAAATCTCATGGCGTAAAGTGGTGGGGCGCGTGATACGTCCGCAAATTGATGTGACAGAAAAAGATGTGAATGCCAAATTGGATCGCCTTAAAAAAGACATTGGGCAAACAGAATATGCGGTGTCAGAAATTTTCATGCCTGTTACGAAAGCAAGTGAAGAAAAGAATATTCAAGAATTAGGGCAGAAACTGATTGAAGAAATTAAAAAGGGACGTGCGCCCTTTGGAATTATTGCCCGTCAATTTTCAAAATCATCCAGTGCCGCGCAAGGGGGATCTATTGGGTGGATTCAACAAGGGGAACTTCCCAAAGAATTAGATGTTGTTGTGAAAAGTTTAACGCAAGAGCAAATCAGCCCGCCTATCCGTGGGTTATCTGGTTTTCATATCTTAACGGTAACGCAGGTGCGTGAGATTTCGGAAGAAACTTTACCTAAGCCAGACGATATTTTAAACGCTATTGGTTTACAACGTCTTGAAAGATTGCAAAAACGTCATTTGGCGGATATTCGTTCTAACAGCTTTATTGATGTGCGTGATGACGGTTGACCTTCGTCACTTACCGCCGTTGCGTGATGTTATTCATGAAAATGAGTTAAGAGCGGAAAAGAAATTAGGTCAAAATTTCCTTCTCGATTTAAATCTAACAGATAAAATTGCGCGTGCTGCTGGGGATTTACAGGATGTGAACGCGGTTGAAATTGGCCCTGGCCCTGGGGGATTAACACGTAGCCTGATTAGTGGCCCTACCAAAAGTGTCACAGCGATAGAATATGATCCGCGCGCTATTAAAGCGTTGGCTAGCTTAGTAAACGCATCGCAAGGCAAACTGACTTTGTTGCATCTAGATGCGCTTAATGTGGATGTGACCAGTCTGTGTGACGCTCCAAGAGCCATTGTGGCAAATTTACCTTACAATATTGCAACGCCTTTATTAATTGGTTGGTTAAAACAAATTGCGCAAGATTCAAATGCTTATAAATCAATGACATTAATGTTTCAACGTGAAGTGGGGGAGCGTATCGTTGCAAAAGTTGGCGATAAAAATTATGGCCGACTGGCTGTTATCTCCCAATGGTTGTGTGAGGCGCAGTTAAAATTTGATGTCCCCGCCAGTGCGTTTACACCGCCACCAAAAGTTGTCTCCAGCATCGTGCATTTAAAACCTAAAATCTTAAATGAGGCACAACCCGCTTTTGAAACTGTTGAAAAAGTAACCGCGCGTGCATTTGGCCAGCGCCGAAAAATGATTAGAAGTTCATTGAAGGATTATCGCGAATATTTTGATGAAGTTGGTTTGGATGAAACATTACGCGCAGAAAATTTAAGTGTAGAACAATTTGTCGCGTTGGCAATTTGTGTGGAACAGAGGCGTTAGTTTAACGTCCTTCTTTAACACCTCTAACAAAATCAGATAAACCAATAAGGCGGCGACGTTTTAGGCGTTCGGCATCTAAGATCATTTGTGCCTGTGTGATGGTCTTATCAATGTCTTGATTAATCAGAACATAATCATATTCAGAATAATGTGTCATCTCATCATTGGACTTACTCATACGCCCCCGAATTTGGGCATCTGTTTCTAACGTATTTTGCGAGCGATTGCGCAAACGATTTTCAAGCTCACGTGCGGAAGGGGGCAGGATGAACACCGTAACCAAATCATCACGCGCCATTTCGCGAAGCTGTTGCGTGCCTTGCCAATCAATATCAAAGATAACGTCTTTGCCCTCTGATAACGCTTTTTCAACAGGCGCGCGGGGCGTTCCGTAATAATTATCGAAAACTTTGGCATGTTCCAGCATGTCGCCCTCTTCAACCATTTTATTGAATTCTGGGATATCACTGAAATAATAATCTTGCCCGTCGACTTCGCTGGCGCGTTGTTGACGCGTGGTTGCAGAAATTGAAATAATCATTTTGTCAGCGTTTTTTTCAAGGAGTGCGCGGGTGATAGTTGTTTTCCCTGCACCCGATGGTGAAGAAAGAACATACATAAGGCCGCGACGTTTTAATCCTGAAATATCCATGACATTACTTTAACGGGCTTGGTTATAATCGTAAACCTTCTTGTGACTTCCTCCCCCATAAATGATAGATTAGGGTCATGAAAAATCCAAAACATATTCTTATTACGGGGGCGTCCAGCGGCATAGGGCAGGCACTTGCTTATTTCTATGCGCAAAATGGGGTGTCTTTATATTTAACAGGACGCAATGCAGAGCGTCTGGAGGCTGTACGTGAAGCCTGTAGCGAAAAAGGCGCAAACGTCAGTGTACGTTGCGTTGATGTGGCGGATCAGCAAGCCATGGCGCAGTGGATAGCAATATTGCCTCAATTAGATTTGATCATTGCCAATGCAGGAATTTCTGGGGGCACAGGCGGACATGAAATGGGTGAACCCATTGCACAAGCGCGTAGCATATTTGAAGTCAATATTACGGGGGTGTTAAACACGATTGAGCCTGCGCTACAAAAAATGCAGGCTTTGGATAAACCAGCAGGGCAAATCGCTGTGGTCAGCTCTTTGGCAGGGTTCAGAGGTTATCCTAGCGCCCCAGCCTATAGCGCTTCAAAGGGTGCTGTACGCTTTTATGGGGAAGCGATGCGGGGTGCGTACGCGAAGACGGGCATTGATTTTAACGTCATTTGCCCAGGGTTTGTGACTAGCCGTATTACAGATGCTAATGATTTTCCGATGCCCTTAAAAATGGAGGCTAGTAAAGCGGCGGAGATTATCGCAAAAGGGTTAGCCAAGAATAAAGGACGTATTGTCTTCCCGTGGCCAATGCATTTTATGGCGTGGTTTATTGGAATATTACCAGATGGCTTAGCACAGAAAATTTTGGCCAATGCGCCGGCAAAGATGGCTATAGTTAAAGAGAACTAACGTTGTAATTTTTGATTACGGTGTTTTTAAAAACTCTGCATACACGTTTAATGTTTCATCGACCATTTTTTCATTTGAAAAATTATGTGCTACATGATTCATCGCATTATTGGCTAAGATGGCTTTCTCTTCATCATTTAATGACAAAACATTTTTAATAGTTTCAGCAAGCGCATCAGAATCATTGGGTGGAATAAGCCACCCCGTTTGTCCGTGAATAATAGTTTCTTGAGCGCCGCCATGATCGGTGGCGATGATGGGTTTACCCATGATTTGCGCTTCAATCGGAATACGACCAAAGCCTTCAGGTTCGGTGGAGGCCGACACGATAACATCAGAGAGGATATAAGCGGCTTGAAGCTCACTACAATGATCCACAATGCGTACGTGTGTGCCTAAGTTATACCCTTCAATGGCGGCGTCTAGTTCAGCGCGATAATCGTGGCGTCCTTGGTCTGAGCCAATCAGGACGCAATATAGATTTTTTTCTTTTAATTTTGCCATCGCATCAATCAAAACATGATGCCCTTTAAGGCGTGTGATACGCCCTGGCATCATAACAATGCGCGCATCTTCAGGCAGACGCCATTCAGATGTAATTTTTATAATTTGCGCAGGCGTGATGGCGTTGACGTTATATTTGGTCAAATCAACACCGCGGTGAATAACGCGCATGTTGCGCTTATCCATTTCATAATTTTCAAAGACGTAATTTGCAACATGGTTGGACACGGCAATAACGCGCTCCCCCCGTGCCATAACAGCGTTATATTTTCTTTTCCATTCATTATGAACATTATAGGACGCATGGCAGGTGGTCATGAAATGCGCGTTCGCTTTTTTACAAGCGTAATAAGCCGACCATGCGGGCGCACGGCTGCGCACATGAACAATATCAACATTATATTTTTTAATTAATCGTTTAATACGGCCAATATTGCGCCACATAACAAACGGGTTTTTGCTATGAACGGGCAAGTAAATATGCGTGGCATTACAACGTGTAAGCTCATGAATACGAGAGCCCCCATGGGAAACCACAATGGCTTTGCCGCCAGCCTCCACGATGCCTTTTGCGACATCAAGGCACCCTTGCTCTGCGCCCCCTGGGCCCAATTCAGGAATGATTTGCATGATAACGGGTTGTGATTTTTTATGATTTTGTGGCATGTTAACTTAGGATTGAAAATTGGGATTTAAAATGATGAATAATAATAAAGGTATCTTACTATGGTTGAAATCTTAACGCGACATAATAAACCGAATTTAACCTATATTTATAATAAAAGAAATTCTGCGTACGCGCCTATCGTTTTTTTAGGGGGCTTTCGCTCCGATATGATGGGCTCAAAGGCGCAGTTTTTATCAGGTCTATGTGAAAATCAAGACCGTAGTTTTCTGCGTTTTGATTATTCAGGGCATGGGCAATCGGAAGGTGATTTCGCGACGTTGACGCTGAGCGATTGGCTTCAAGACGTACGGGACATTATGGCGCATACAGCGATTGAACGCCCCGTTTTAATTGGGTCTTCGATGGGGGGATGGTTATCGCTTTTGATGGTACGGCATCACCCCGAAAGCATTACTGGCCTTATTGGTATCGCCGCCGCACCTGATTTTACAACATGGATGCAACAAGCCATGTCCGCGACGCAGAAAGATGAAATGGAGAAGACGGGTCATATTTTAGTGCCAAATGACTATGGCGATCCCTATATTATTACAAAGCAACTATTAGAGGATGGGGATACCCATTTATTGTTAGGTAAAACCTTAGAGTATGACGGACGCGTTTGTTTGTTACAGGGCAAAAAAGATACAGATGTACCTTGGAAAACCGTGGAAAAAATAGAAAAAATTCTGCCACATGCTAACGTTGATATTAAATATAGAGAAGAGGGAAGCCATAGCCTATCTGCGCCAGATGATTTAGACGAATTGGCGCAATGTATTCTAATTATAGATAAAGCGTAATTTTTTATTTACGTTTAAACTTTGTGGCGTTTGATTGTGCGTGTTTGTAAACAACAAAATCGTCCTTGCGTTTACGGCGCGGCATAAAGTTAATGACCCGTCCACTGCACGGCCATATCCCTAAAATATAGGCAATAAGCAGATACGTCACTCCCGCCAACCACGGCAATAAACCAACAATCATTGTTGGTAACTGTAATACAGGGTCAATTATGGTACGCCATGTTGACGTTTCAAATGACATACGGGCGGCTTCTAAGGTGTTGGGACTATAGTTATTCCATACCCATCCTGCATCACTAATTAGGAATTCTTTAGGGTTAATTTGTAGAGATTTCAAATCTTTAATTTTTTCATCGTCTGAAAAATAATTGAAATAAATATCATGACCCAGTCCCATCAAAAATGGGATCAGTAAAATAACAAGAAATGTTTTTGCGCCGCCTGACATGGTATAATCAGCTTTCATGTGAATTTCAAAAATCTATAAATAGAGTTTAGCAGTATATAATTGCGCGCGCAAAGGTGAAAATTGGCGAAATGAAATGAAATGCGTGTTTTAAACCGTCAAGGCTTGCTTAAGCCTCTATTATTCGATACATTGCCCGCACAAATAAGACACTTTTAATCTTATTGGACAGGTGGCCGAGTGGCTTAAGGCGCACGCTTGGAAAGCGTGTTAGGGGTCAAACCCTACGCGGGTTCGAATCCCGCTCTGTCCGCCATTAAGTCTGCCTTTCACCCCCACCATGAGAATTTTTAGCTCTATGCCCCGCAATAGCGGCGCTTCAGGCTATGCAACCTTCTCGACCACTCATTGAGAATCTTTAAATTACCCCCAAATACGCCATTTCTCTCAGGCGTCAAAAAGCTGGAAGGTCGGATCACGTTTTCCAGCTAACTGGGGAATTACCGGGAAGTTTTCGATTTTTAAAGCTATAACGCATGAGAATTCACGCCAAACGCATGGATAGCAACGGTTTTAGCATGATAGGACTAGAAATTAACTGGGAAAGAAAGGGATTTATTGGCTTAAGAATTTCAAGCTTTCTTGAATACAGTTATTGACGTAATTCTCACCGTGTGTGGTGCGCTTGCCAATACTGGTAATTGTTTCACCGGCGAAATGTTCATCGCGCCAGATTATGCCACGTACAATACGTTTCAATTTATCAGCATGTAAGTCAAGTGGGTCTTTATTTTCTGAGTTTTGGCTTTCAATTATTATTGCACCGTTTTTTCCACGATTTGATTTGAATGGGGTCGTTATGATAATTTCTTTTTTGGCGGGAGTGCTTATTGAAATTTTTGAATGTTGAAGAACTTCTTTTCTTAAAGTTTCTGAATTAATCTGAATATCTAAAACATCTGCATTAACAATCACCTTATTAATAATATTTTTTATAAAGCGACTACGTACAGGTATTAAATTTTGTGTTACCCAGCTTAAATGATCTTCTGGTGTACTCGGAAAAGCGTCTTTCCACATTTCTATATTTTGTAGCCACTCTTGAATGGCATTGGTAACGGATTTTTCAATTTCATGTGAGGGGATACGAGCCATGATCCCTTTAGGGTGGTCACGATATTGTATAAGATTTTGGCTGATATAATAGCTGTAACGTTTGCCTTTTTGGGCCGTATAAGTTGGGCTGTAAATGATGTTGTCGCAATCATATAGTAATCCTTGTAAAAGGCTGCCGCTTGGGACTGTTTTGTTTTTAGTGTCAGGAGCTTGTGTTTTTAGATGTTGTTGTACTTGCGTATATAAATCATTGGTAATGATAGCGTCATGTTGACCATCGTATATTTTGTCTTTGTGTCGAACTTGACCAATATAAATAGGGTTGGAAAGTATTTTATATAAATGGCCGCGACTATATACGCATCCTCCGTATTCTCTGTCTTTTTTAGAAATACGTACAGGTGTTCTATATTTATTTTTATGAAGGCTTTCGGCCAGTTTTCTGACGGAGCCTAATTTCAAGTATTGATGAAAAATATATTCAACATCCTGTTTTTCTTTAGGGTGCGGGATTAATTTTTTATCAAGGCGTTGATACCCCAGTGGAGGAAACCCTCCCATCCACATTCCCTTCTTTTTACTTGCTGCTATCTTATCGCGGATGCGTTCGCCAGTCACTTCACGTTCAAATTGCGCAAAGCTGAGAAGTACGTTAAGGGTTAATCTGCCCATGCTAGTTGTGGTGTTAAAACTTTGTGTAACGGATACAAACGTTACGCCGTACTCATCAAATATTTCTACGAGTTTTGAGAAATCCATTAAAGATCTCGTTAAGCGGTCTATCTTGTATACTACAACGGTTTGCACCTTTCCCGCCTTAATATCTTGTAATAAAGCTTTCAATCCAGGTCGTTCCAAATTACCACCACTGTAACCACCGTCGTTATATTGTGTTTTTATAATTTTCCATCCTTCCGCTTTTTGGCTAGTGATGTACGCTTCACATGATTCTCTCTGGGCATCCAAGGTATTAAAATCCTGATCTAAACCTTCCTCCGTTGATTTGCGTGTGTAAATGGCACAGTTTTTTATTTCTATTGTCATGTTGTTTCTTTCTTGTTTTTAAGACCAAAAAATAACCAGCCATTCCAACGTGACCCCGTTATCTCAGACGCGATAGTTGATAAGCTGGAATATTCTTTATTTTGATAACTGAAACCGTGCGCCGTAATCGTCACTGTATGAGGTTTGCCTTTCCAGTTTCGAATGAACCGCATGCCGGGTTTAAGGGCGATATGACCCTGATCGAAATAATTTGGATTGCGTTTATAAGTTGTAATGAGTTTATTTAATCGCTTTTTTTGATCTGGATTTAAGCCGTAACCACTTTTTTCCCTGAGCTTATAAAACAAGCTACGTTCCATCATCTTTCGCCCAATACGGGCATGCGCCTTCATGCCCCATTCTTTTTCCCAAAGAGATCTGATTTCTAAAAAAGTTAAAGTTTGAAAATTTATATCGTTAAAATGCATATGGCTCCTCCGTTCATTAACGTTAGAGCCATACACGCTTGCTGTGGGCAAGAAGTCCAGTTGAAAGAGCGTTATTCTGTAGGGTCATCCCAGTAAGTGGGAGGCCATTTAGCTGGATTTTCTTTGCCTGCTAGACGGTCTTGAACATGTTGTTCATAGTGTTTCCAATCTTCGTCATCAACAGGCTCTTCAACCCAAAAAGGCCACTTTATCACCCCTTCTTTAGCCCGCATTTCTTTACGATGTTTAAAGAATTCATAATC
>CALDHI010000098.1 GCA_937941545.1 uncultured Alphaproteobacteria bacterium | reverse complement strand
AATATTCTTGAGACCGATGTTTTTTCATCCGGGATCCGCCTCTGTCCAGACCGTGGTTTGGTTATTGTAGAGCCCACCTTATTATTAGGGTTTCACGATGAATAGCGATAAACGGGCACGGCCTTCGCGGTGGTTTTAATTAATAAATTGACGCGACCATATTCTATGACTCAAAAACCTACGTTAATAATTTTAAATGGCACATCAAGCGCAGGAAAATCTAGCGTAGCCAATTATATTGTTAGCAAAAAAAGTTACAAATTCACTTGTTTATCATGGGATGATTTTACTGAACTTATTCCTGAGAATGAAAGAAAAACGGATGAGCACAAAAGAAAGCTAACCGTTTTATATAGAAAACCTGCTTACAAACTATTAGAAAACGCACAAAACGTTATTATGGATATTGTGTGTATTCCAAGCAAGACATTTAAAGAGCTAGTCAGTGATTTTTCTGCTTATAATGTTATCACTGTAAGACTTAAAGCTTCTACCGAAACTTTAGCTATTCGTGAAGTTAAGCGCGAAGAAGATAGACTTAAAGGAATGGCAGCGGAGCAATTTTACACTATGTATTCCCAAGAACAGCACCCCCCCTATGATTTAGAATTTGATAGCGAAGTTTTATCATCTGAAGAGATAGGGGATATAATTCTTCAGAACCTGAACAGCTAATACGTTAAAAAAATTAACTTCTTATGTAAGTCAGCATAAGAAATTTAAATATCTTTAAACCCCGCCTAGCCCACCCGCTATCTTATCAATGCGTGCCTTCATGTGGTCAATAGCGTCTACGATCTGCCCTTCATCTTCCTGCGTAATCTGCAAGGTATTCGGGTCAATTTTGTTGCCGTTTGTTGCCGCATCGCGGCTGTCAAACAGCTCATCTGCCATCACGATAGAGGTCAGCACCAGCGCGTGCTTGTCATTTACGCCTGAACCAGCGGGCGCAATCTCAGAAACACGGGCATTAACGAAATTCGCTAAGTCATGAACACGTTGCTCTTGGCCTGCATCGCACGCGATATTATATTGATTACCATGGATGGTAACATTAACTTCAGACATAATCTATGCTCCCTCTTTCAACATTTCTTCAACGCGCTCAATCGCACTATCAAGGCGATTAGCCAACGCCTTTGCATCCACATCGCTTGACGGTGTTTTAAGTACAGAAAATAAATCAGGTGAAGATTTACCCTGCGTCTTCGCTTTGGCACTTGCTTCCGCTACCGCATTCTTCGCATTTTCTTGCGCGCTCTGCGCCGTTTTTGCCAATGCAGAAATAGTATCATTCAACTCAGTTAGAGATTTTTTAATTGCTACAGTCACTTACAGCCTCGTATTTATAATTTAAGTAATATCTATTGATACTAATGACCTGCAAAGCCTCGCGTCAAGCATTGGGCAAGAGTTTTCCCGATAATTATTTTATATATCAATATTGACCTTATCGACGCAAAATTGCATTGTATCGGCATAAATCAAACGTTTACTTATAAGGCACAACAATGGCGCAAGCACAAATAGCTACTACTTCTTCTCCTGACTTAGATTTCAAGAAAATGGCAGATGCTATTCGTATCTTGGCCTTAGACGCCGTGAAGGCCGCCAACTCTGGTCATACAGGGATGCCGATGGGTATGGCGGATATCGCGACTGTGCTTTATTCTAAATTCCTACAATTTGATCCAAAGAACCCGCGCTGGTCAAACCGTGATCGTCTTATTATCTCAAACGGTCATGGCTCTATGTTGCCATACTCGCTGTCTTATTTAACAGGCAATGAGAAAATCACGATTGATGAGATTAAGAATTTCCGCCAACTCGGCTCACATACACCAGGTCATCCCGAGGTAGATTTTGATGCCGCGATTGAAACAACGACAGGTCCCTTAGGTCAAGGCATCTCAAACGCCGTTGGCTTTGCCGTTGCAGAACGTATTTTAAATGCCAAGCATGGCGATGCCCTAAACCATTACACTTATTGCTTCTTAGGGGATGGTTGTTTAATGGAAGGTGTGTCACATGAAGCGTCGTCATTGGCTGGACATCTAAAGTTGAGCAAACTCATTGCCTTTTATGACGATAATAAAGTGACTATTGATGGTACAACCGAGCTAGCCTTTACCGAAGACGTTAAAAAACGCTACGAAGCTTATGGCTGGGATGTTTACGACATTGACGGTCATGATCATAAAGCCATTGAAGACGCTATATTCTGCGCTCAAAAATCTGACAAACCAAGCTTCATCGCTTGCCGTACTAAAATCGGCTATGGGTGTCCAACATTGGAAAGCCAACCTAAAGCGCATGGCGCGATTACAGGTGATGATGAAATTGCGGGCGTTCGTAAGAACCTAGATTGGCCTCACGCACCCTTCGATATCCCAGCAGAAATTCTAGCGATGTGGCGTTCTGTTGGCACAACCGCGCCAAGCGATGCTATTTCTTTAGATATTGATTTAACAAACCTTGATAAAACTATTGATTCACTTAAGAAAACCTTTGATGAAGAAAAGCCTGTAAAGGCCACGCGTCAACACTCTGGTACGTGTTTAGAGAAACTCGTCCCTGCCCTTGGTTGTATGGTCGGTGGCTCTGCTGATTTGACAGGCTCAAACAACACGAAGGTTAATTCTTCTAAATTCATCGGTCACGGTGATTTTGATGGGAACTACATTAATTACGGCGTACGAGAGCACGGCATGGCGGCAATTATGAACGGCATGACGCTTCATGGCGGTATTATTCCTTATGCTGGAACATTTATGCAGTTCGCGGATTACTCCCGCCCCGCAATTCGCTTGGCGGCGCTTATGGGACAACGTGTCATTCATGTTTTGACGCACGATTCAATTGGCTTGGGTGAAGATGGCCCGACCCATCAGCCTGTTGAGCACCTTTCTGCTCTACGTGCTATTCCAAATTCTTATGTTTATCGTCCTTGTGATGGTAT
>CALDHI010000097.1 GCA_937941545.1 uncultured Alphaproteobacteria bacterium | reverse complement strand
ATCAAAATTATGATGCCCTTTATTAACGAGTAAATCTTTCGCCCAATAATCCGATACGCGCTCATATATAATACGCTTCCCTGCTTCGGCAGATTTAATTTTATAGGGGCCACTGCCCATAGGCGTGTTTAGCGTGGTTTTGTTGAAGTCTTTATCCTGCCAATAGTTTTTGGATAAGATAGGCATCATCGCCATAATCATGACAGTTTCGCGGTCGCGTTCTTCGTTTAAATCAAACCGTATGATTTGCTTATCAACAATTGTTGGCGTTGCCATTTTGTAGATACGGCGCATGTTAGGGCGTCCTGTTTCCTTTAACGTTTCGTAGGAAAATAATACGTCATCGGTCGTGATAGACGCCCCATCATGAAAGCGAGCATTGGGGTTTAGGGTGAAGGTAATAGAGGCACGATCATCAGGCACATCCACACTTTGCGCGATAAGAGGGTATAGCGTAAAAGCCTCTCCCCATACACGTCCCATCAGCTTGTCTGTGACAAGGTTAAGCCCTTGCGCGCCGCGCCCTTTAATGTTGAAAGGGTTTAGCGTATCAAAACTGCCCGAGGCAGATTGTTTGAGTATGCCATCTTTGGGTGCATCAGGATTGGCGTAGTTAAGATGGATGCTTTGGGCGTTATATTTTGGTTCTCCGACCATGGCTAAGCCAAATTTTGTTTCGGCTTGAGCCGTTGTTATAAAGATGAAGAAGGCAATCGTCATTGCGAGGAATGTCATGACGAAGTAATTCACCTTTTGCGTAAGGTGGATTGCCACGCTCACTTTGTTCACTCGCAATGACGGTTTCATGTTTAAGCCACTTTCTTTTTTACGATGTCGGCCAAGCTCATATCTGGTCTAGGGCCCATTTGGGCAATAACGGTTGCGGCGGCAATTGAGCCTAAGCGACCGCATTGTGCCATATCCATTTTATGGGTAAAGCCATAGAGAAAGCCAGCCGCATAGGAATCCCCTGCGCCTGTTGTATCAATAACTGTGACATTGGGTTCGGCGGGGATATCGGTGCGCGTCCCGCTTTGAATAATGATAGAGCCTTTGGCACTGCATGTAATGGCGATAATAGCGCATTTGCTTTGGGCGATATCAATGGCTTCTTCTAAGTCGTCTGTCTCATAGAGGGCTTTGATTTCATCTTCGTTGGCGAATAAAATATCCGTGTGATAGGACACTAAATCTTTGAACGCCTCGCGGTGGCGATGCACACAAAATGAATCGGATAAGGATAAGGCAACGCGGCGGCTTGCTTTGTGAGCGGCGCGGGCGGCTTTAATATACGCTTCCATGGCTTTAGGGGGATCGAATAAATATCCCTCCAGATAGACCACTTCGCCTTTGGCAATAAAGTCTTCATCAATATCATCGGGGGTGAGTTCAACGGCCGCGCCAAGATAGGTGTTCATGGTGCGCTCCCCATCGGGGGTGACTAAAATCATACAACGCCCCGTGGAGGCATTACCTGATAAGGCGGGTGTTTTAAAATCAACGGACATATTATGCAGGTCACTAGCAAATGTAATGCCCAATTGATCGTCTGCCACCTTACCGATATACGCGCCTTTGCCCCCAAGGGATGCATAACAAGCCATGGTGTTACCTGCAGATCCGCCAGACATTTCGATTGAATTATCCATATCATGATAGAGCGCGAGGGCACGTTTCTCATCAACAAGGTTCATTGACCCTTTTTCCATGCCTGATTCAATCTTTTGTTGAGCTATATAGTCTTCGCTGGTTTTTGCCAACACATCTACTAACGCGTTTCCAATTGTAATTAAGCCATACTCAGTATTTGACATTGCTGCATCCTTTAATTGATTTATACGTCTATAATCTCTATAAAATAGAGATGAAAGGCAAGAGGTAGGCGCATCTATGGTTGAAAAAATACAGGATAAAAATGTTAAAGATAAGGCGATATTGAGTGCGCTGACGCTGGCGGCGGAGCGTCCGTGGGCGAGTGTGACCTTTGATGAAATTATTGGTCATGCGGAGGTGGATGAGACGCTGGCGCGTGAGTATTTCGATGATAAAGCCGATGTGTTAGCGGCGTACGGACGTATTATTGACCGTGATATGCTCGCTAATTGTGCGCTGGATAGTGCCGCGCCGCATCGTGAACAGTTATTTGACCTTATGATGGAGCGATTTGATATTGCCAATGAAAACCGCGATGCAGTGATTTCAGTGCTGGATTCCTTTAAGCGTGAACCAAAAAATGCGCTGGAAACACTGCCTCATCTCTCCCGTTCAATGAGCCGTGTGCTGGAGGCGGTAGGGATTTCGACTAGTGGGATGATAGGGTGTGCGCGTATTACGGCGATAACAGGGATTTACCTATACGCGCTGAAAACATGGAAAAAAGACGGCAGCGCCGATTTGGCGAAAACCATGGCGGCGCTGGATAATGCACTCGATAAAGCAGAGATGGTTTATAATTCACTACCGTTGGAACGCTTTGGGTTTTAAATCGTTTTTAGATTATGTTAATTTTTAACTTATTTTCGTCATGTTTTGTCTTTATATGTGTGGAATGACTTTTTTAAAGGCTATATCGCAAGATGCGCGGCATTTTCAGATTATGACGTTGTCGGCATTGTTGTTGGTTTTGTTGTTCTGGAGCGATTTTGCGCCTGACCCTAAAATTATTGCCCTGACGGCAGGTGCGACGCTTGCGATGCAATTTATATTCTTTAAAGCGTTGAAAATTCCTTCTAATGATTATCGCTCTCCGCTGATTACGGCGCTATCACTGGCGTTACTCTTCAAGACCAATCTCATCTGGCTGTACCCCCTTGTGGGCGCGGTGGCCATGGCGAGTAAGTTTTTAATACGGGTGAATAACAAGCACCTCTTTAACCCTGCCAATGCGGGGATTGTGTTGATGCTTGTCCTTCTTCCTACGCATGCGTGGGTCTCACCGGGGCAGTGGGGAAATGAGATTTGGTTGGGGTTTGCGCTCATTAGTTTAGCGGCGATTGTGCTGAATAAGGCGGGTAGAGCGGATACGGCGTTGTTTTTCCTTGGGAGCTGGATTGCGTTGTTAATGGCACGGGCGCTATGGCTAGGGGATCCGCTATCTATACCGATTCATAACCTGCAAAGTGGGGCGCTCCTTATTTTTGCCTTCTTTATGATATCAGATCCAATGACGACACCGAATAATCGCGCGATGCGTTTTGTCTTTGCGCTATGCGTTGCGGTGGTCGCGTATATTTTGCAATATGTGTTTCAGGTACGTGAAGCCATATTTTATGCGTTATTTGCGGTATGCATGGTAACGCCACTATTAGATTATTTATTTAAAAACGAAGCCTATAGATGGAGCCGAACATGATGAAATTATTAATTGCCTTAATGGGATTAGCGGTGATGATGCCAACAAGCGCGCAAGCCTTTTGTGGGTTTTATGTTGCCAAAGCCGATGCGTCTTTATTTAATGAAGCGTCAAAGGTGGTGATAAGCCGTCATGAAGACCGCACCGTGATGACGATGGCGAATGATTTCAAAGGGGATACAAAAGATTTCGCGATTGTTATTCCTGTACCAACGGCGGTTAAAAAATCTCAAGTGAATGTGGGTGATATCAAAGTGATTGATCATCTTGATGCCTACACCGCCCCGCGATTGGTTGAGTATTTTGACAATGACCCCTGTCAGCAAATTTACCGTCGTGAAATGATGATGAAAAACTCTATGGCACCGATGGCGATGAGCGACAGCGCTGGCGCGTCTTCCGCAAAAGCGTTGGGCGTGACAATCGAAGACAGCTATACAGTTGGCGAATATGACATTCTTATTCTGTCTGCCAAACAAAGTGATGGCTTAAATCAATGGTTAAACCAAGAGGGCTATAAAATGCCCAAAGGGGCGAGTAAAGTCCTGAAGAGTTATATCAAACAAGACATGAAATTCTTTGTCGCAAAAGTGAATTTAAAGAAATTTGAAAAGTCAGGCTATAGCTTCCTACGTCCACTTCAGGTGGCGTATGAAAGTGCGAAATTTATGTTGCCAGTGCGTTTGGGGACTTTGAATTCTAAAGGCTACCAAGAATTATTATTATTTACACTCACCAAAAACGGACGGGTTGAGCCGACGAATTATCGTACAACTAAAATCCCAACAGGGATGGATATTCCGCTTTATGTTGCCGATGAATTTGGTGAATTTTATAAGGCGATGTTTAAAACCGCCGTTGAAAAAGAAAAAATGAAAACGGTGATGTTGGAATATGCATGGGATATGGCGTGGTGTGACCCGTGCGCCGCCGATCCATTGCCCCGTAAAGATTTACGTGGATTGGGTGCGTGGTGGATTGATGATGCTGTTGACCAACAACCTATCGGTCGTCCTGTGTCGCGTCGTATAATGCAACCGCAAGGTGGCCCTTTAAATGCGTTTGTGACGCGGATGCATGTTCGTTATAACGCCGATACTTTCCCAGAGGAGATTATGCTTCAAACCACAGATGATCGTGAAAATTTCCAAGGGCGTTATGTTCTGCGCCATCCATTTAAAGGCAAAGCACAATGTGAAGCCGCGGGTGAGTATTATGATGGTTTGAAAAAACGTTTTGATAAAGAAGCCAAAACTTTGGCAAATTTAACAGGCTGGGACGTAAATGATATCCGTCGCAAGATGGAAAAAAACGGCCAAAGCTTTGATATAAAAGAAGCCATTAAAAATGAACCATGGTGGGAAGATATGTGGAATAAATAAACTCATCTATTTTTTCTACCCTGCGTTGTTACTGGTTTTTCGTGTATGAGATATGCACGTCGCGCCTTGTGCTTAACAGGATAAGAAAAATTAAATTATTTACCGCTACTTATGCTGTCTAAGAAGAAATATTCATTCATAGCCATTGCTTATTGACATAATTTATTTTTTGGCTTGTTCTTTCTAAATTCATATTGAAAAATGAAATGCTTGGTAAGATGCTGGATAAACTTTCTAAAGGGGAAGGTTATACGGGTAATATTCATGATGTTATTGATGAGGGCTTAGCGACAACTATGTATGATCCTTTGGAACTAAGCAGCCAGTTAAGTAAGGATGCAACTGAGATACTGTTCGAAAACTCTAAAAGGCATCCTTAAGCGGACTTAGAATGTTTTTGCCATAACGGAAACGCCAGAAGTAGCGTGATGATTTTTTGGCAATTGAAGGGATTTTTATAACTTGCGGAGCTTGATTTAATTATAAATGGGCGTACAATGATGTGGTTATGTAACACTGCTTGTGCCCGTCATCTATTTTAAAAGCGCCTTATGTTTGAAAACAAATCAACAAAACAATTATTTACCAAAATTTATGATGTTTTTTTTCAAGAACATCATGAGTATCTTTGTCGTTATTATAACGACAAAGGGAATTCGAGTTTAAGAAGTAAAGATATGACGGCTGTTCCAACGTATATGCTGCATTATATAAAAGGTGAAGTTGTGATTGCAGATTCTGAATTTAATAGTGTTTTTGATTTATCAAGAAAACCAGCCAATAATAATTTATTTGTTTCTTTTAAAACCAAAAAAAAGAAGCATAAGAAGAAAATTGGTGTGCTTTTTAAATCTCCATATTCTAGGGATTTACGTGTGAAATGGATTGCTATTGAAGAAGAAGGTTTGATTAAAGCACTGCACCCTTATCGGGATTTGCATAGAGACTTATCCATCATTGCCAACCGTATTGGCATTAAATCTAAAGAAATAAAATTTGGATAGCTAGGCGCGTTTTAAATTTAAAATTTCATGTTCATTATATAGTGTTGTGAGAACATCTACCATCTTATCAATGTCTTCAATGCTGTGCGCTGCGGTGGCGGTGAGGCGCATGCGCTCTGTTCCTTTGGGGACAGTTGGATAGTTAATGGGTTGGACGTAGATATCATACTGTTCCAACAATATGTCGGTCACGGCTTTACAACATTTTGCGTCTCCGATGATAAGCGGTATAATATGGCTATCGCCTTTCATGTAGGGTAGTCCCGCATTATCTAGTTTTTGTTTCATATATTTTGCGTTGCTGTGCGCACGCATACGTTCAATCTCTGATGTTTTAAGGTACTCAACACTAGCCAGAGCGCCAGCCAAAATAGCAGGAGGCAGGGCGGTTGTGAAAATAAAACCAGACGCATAAGAGCGTATCGCGTCAATCACTGCGCGTGTGCCAGTTATGAAGCCACCCATTACGCCATACGCCTTGCCAAAAGTACCTTCGATAATATCAATTTGATCAAGCAAGCCACGCGCTTGTGCGACGCCGCCGCCATGTGCGCCGTAAAGCCCAACGGCATGTACCTCGTCCAGATAAGTCATAGCATTATATTTTTTGGCTAGGGCGCAGATTTCTGCAATAGGGGCGATGTCACCTTCCATGGAATACACAGATTCAAACGCAATAATTTTAGGACGTGCCGTATCTGAGTTTTCAAGCAGTTCTTTTAAATGCGCGATGTCATTATGGCGATAAATCTTCTTTTCGCAGACACCAGATTTGATGCCGTGAATCATAGAGGCGTGATTTAATTCATCAGAATAAACGATAGGCTTTTGATTGTCCGCACCAAGTAGTTTGATCAACGTGCTTAAGCTACCTTCATTGGCAACATAGCCCGATGAGAAAACGAGGGCGGCTTCTTTATCGTGGAGGGCGCTTAAGGATTTTTCTAAATCTACATGTAATTTGTGCGTACCAGAAATATTGCGCGTTCCGCCTGCGCCTGCGCCATATTGTGTGATAGCATTTTGCATGGCATCCAAAACTTTTTTATTTTGTCCCATACCTAAATAATCGTTTGAACACCAAACAGTGACTTTTTTTGATGTCCCGTCTGTATTGTGATGAATGGCTTTGGGGAAATGACCGCATTGGCGCTCTAACGTTGCAAAGACGCGATATCGCCCCTCTTTACGCAGGTTATCAAGATGATTTTCAAATATGTCATTATAATTCATCATTATATTTTTTTAATCTCATTTTTGGCTTATACTGAAATTCTAACAAATTAGAGGTTCACGTTAAATGATTATTAGCTTTGGCGCAATTTATATGAATCTGGATATGCAGGTAAAGAAGTTCCCTAATAACGGGGAGATTGTCCATACCCCTACGCATACCCTGACCCCCAGTGGCAAGGCGGCGAACCAAGCCCTCGCCAGTGTACGCGCAGGCGCAAAAACGGCGCTTATTGGGCGGGTAGGTGACGATGGTAACGGCCTGCGTATTATGCAGAATTTAAAGCGCCATGGTGTGATGACGTCTGGCGTGGCCAGTTGTAGTGATTATCCAACAGGCATCACAACGGTTATCAATGATGGTATTGGGCGGACGCGTAAGATTATAGCCGATGGAGCAAATAGCCTGATTAGCGCGGATTTGGCGCCTGCTGATATTTTTCATGATAAGAATATTCTGCTCGTTCAGTTGGAAATACCGCTGGAACAAAACGCGCTGGTGATGAAGGCGGCGAAAGATAAGGGCGCGAAAGTGATTTTGAATTTATCGCCTTCTGCGCCGATTCCTGTGCCGCTCTTAAGCTTATGTGATTATTTGATCCTAAATGAAATACAACTGTTGAAGTTCGCTAAAAGTTTAAAGCTGGATGCGAATAAAGATGCAAAATCCATCATGCGCGACATTGCGTACCGTGCGCGGGTGAATGTGGTGACCTATAGGCAAGATGGCAGTGCCATTGTCATTGGAGAAGATGCCAAAGGGTTGGAACTCATCCCTAAAGAAGACTATCCCATCTATGATATCTCAGGGGCGGCAGATTGTTTTTGTGGCACGTTTGCCGCGTGTTTGCATGAAAAGAAATCGTTAAGTGTTGCCTTGAAAATGGCAGCCGCTGCCTTTTGCTTAAGTGCTAAAGAAGAGGGGATACAAAATACATACCCGTTTCTTGAAGATTTAAATGAAGTGGTAAAAGATTTTGGTGAGATTACGCCGCTTTAAACGGATATATTCACGTTAGTTCCGCGTACGGGGGAACTTGGCACGCTGGAAGCGGCCGTGTCTAGGACATCAGAAATCTGTTTATCTTGCTCTGCTGCTTGTTTTACAGCATTCGTGGCAAGTTCGCTTCTTGTTTGTGCAACTTGCGCCGCTAAACCTGATTGAATATCCATTAATTGTGCCCTTAAATAGTATGCCGTTTAATAAAACCACCATTAGAATACCACATAAAGTCTTAATGTTTTATAAAGAATTTGGCAAAAGCGTATTTTAAGCGTAAAATAATTTCATTACATACCATAATGTTCAAAAGAGGCATCAAGTGAATCAGCAAATTTTAATGAATTTTTCTTATGCCCCCACGGGTGACGATGTTTTGGCGATTGCCAACGCACAGTTACAAATTATGCCTGAGGAGATATTAGAGCATTGTGACGACCTTAAAATTGAAATTGAAGACTTCCCCGATGAGGCAACGGAGAGTGATTTAGAGCTTGATGATCCCTACGAGTTGCTTTGCTTATATAAAGCGGGCAAAAATTTGTCCCCCGGCGTGGAGACGAAAGTGGCAAGTGAAGATGATGTTTTAATTCTGTATCGTCGCCCTCTTCTTGATAGTTGGTCTGAAAACGGTGAAGATTTAACGCAAACAATTCGCGACGCCATGATTGAAGAAATTGCCAATCATTTTGATTTCTCCGATGATGAGATTGAAGAGATGGCGGC
>CALDHI010000096.1 GCA_937941545.1 uncultured Alphaproteobacteria bacterium | reverse complement strand
ACTGTACGTATAATGAAATCACCGCATGATTTGGTTGTGCGTTGCGCCGCACCAGGAAATCGTCAAAAAACTATTCTGGTGAAGCGAGAGTTGAATAATTGGAGTATTTTAAACGTGGCCAATGGTTTTGTTCCGGGCGTGACGTACGATTATTTATCCCGTGGATTATTTGATTACCCTGATGTCTTCACAATCGGGTTTGGGGAATTGGCGGTGAAGCCTTATAATGAGCCAGATTACATGGCAAATGATTTACGTAGTAAAAGTCACATTGGAAACGCAGTTTATCGTGGCCCAAGTGAGGTTATTTCAGAACAAAATAAATATGATATTGCGCCACGTTTAGAGAAAAAGATGCAAAGTAATGATGATTTTAACAGCTTTTCGCCATCGGCTGGTGGGAATGATGTTTCTAGCATGGATACACAGAGCAAGCCTGCTTACCAATCGCAACGGCCAATCGTTTCGTATGATCCAGATGAAGAGACTAAATAAGTAGACTTACTTATGTAAGTCTACATTTGCTATAGGCGCGCAATGTGTGTGATGCCGTCGTCATAAGCTTTTTCTAAAATAGCCAAAGGCTCAATGAGGGTGGTCATGTGACGCGCTGTGGCGTTAATGATATGCGTGTCATCAACCATAATACCTACATGCCCTTCAAAATAAACAACATCATCTTTCTGTACGTCTTGGCGGACAACGTCTTTCCCAAAAGAACCCTGTTGGTCTGCGCTGTCACGCGGAGGGCAATCATAGCCACAGGCACATAAACATTGCTGAATTAACCCAGTGCAATCAATACCAAAGCTAGAGCGTCCGCCATAATAATAGGGCGTGCCTAAATAGAGTTTTGCAATTTCGCTTAAGTTTGTCTGACTGGCTGGCGCAGAATTCAACGCTATATGCGTATCAAATACCCAAAACCCATCATGGGTTTGCGTAAAGCCGTTTTCTTTAATATCCGTCATAGAAAGCATAGAACGACAGCTTAAACTTAAGAGGGGGCGTGATTTAAAGCTTGGGACGGGATATAGGTGTGAGGCACGCACGCTCACACTATGCGTTGGTGTCGGGCAGTCTTTTATTAAGCGGTCACGCTCAATATACCCTTTATACCCATCAATAATGCTATAGCCATAAACATAGGCGCCATGCTCTTTTTCAACTTGGAAAAGTTCACCATAGATAAGTTGGGAGTCATTATTGCTAATGATATGCGGCTCAGTGGGGTTGCCTAATATATCTGCTGTTGTTGTGATGACAGATAAGCGCATGATGAGTTACCCATATCTTTTCTTGATGAAGTGAAAGACAGCATGGATACCCATCTCTGCGGCGCCAGCGGGACGTCCCGCTTTGCCAACTTGTTGCCAGCCAAAGATATCAAAATGCACCCAGTTAGTTTCTGGCGTAATAAAGCGTTGTAGTATGAGCGCAGCTTCAATATGACCAGCACGGCCACTGCCGACGCTTTTAATATCAGAAATTGTACCGTTAATATTTGCCTCATAACCCGCATATAACGGCATCGGCCAAACACTATCTTGATGTTCATCACTGATGGCATGAAGGTCTTTACGGGTTTTATCGTTATTACTATAAAGGCCAGGCAGATCATGCCCTGCCGCGATACCGCCTGTTAACGTTGCAAAATCAATTAGGAGGTCAGGGGTGTCTTCACAAGCATAAGCCAGGGCATCGGCCAAGACCAAGCGCCCTTCGGCGTCTGTATTTTCAATTTCAATCGTGATGCCTTTACGCGTGGGCAATATATCGCCTGGACGAAATGAATTACCCGCGATTGAGTTTTCAGCCAAAGGCAATAAAACACGTAATTGAATAGGCAGTTTTAGGGCCATAACCATGTAAGCGATGCTTAAAACGTGCGCCGCGCCGCTCATGTCTTTCTTCATCGCATTCATGCTGGAACCAGGTTTGATGTTTAGGCCGCCCGTATCATAGACAAGCCCCTTACCAACCAAGGTCACTTTAGGATATGATTTCTTGCCCCAGCGCAGATCAACCAATTGAGGCTCGTTCACGGTGCAGGCACGCCCAACGGCATGAATAAGAGGGAAGTTTTTGGATAGAAGCTTGTCGCCCTTGATGATTTTCACATCCGCTTTAAAGTCTTTGGCGATGTCTTTTACGATATCCGCAATGGCCTCTGTGCCCATATCGTTTGTGGGAGTGTTGACGGCGTTCCTCAGTAAATAGGTCGCCTCCAAAACAGCATTCACGTGTTTCTGGTCAATATTTTCAGGCCAAATAAGCGTGGGAATCACATCAGTGCTTTTTTTATAGCTTGTGAATTTATAAGCCCCTAATCCCCAACCAATAGCGATTTTATTGGCGACATCTTCTTCATGCAGGCTTTCAATATGAAATACATTTTGGGATAGAAACTTACCCGCGCAACAGGTTTGTATTGCCTTGTAAAGGCTGGCTGTATCAAGGTTTTCGGCAGGGAAGTTTAAACCGAACAAAACACAAGAGAGCGCACCGTCTTTATCTAAGATTGTAAGTGCAGACTGCGCCTTGGCTTCAAAGCCAGCTTGAGCCACTTGTTGTTGAATATGTTTGTTTTGCTTTTTAATCCACGCGTTGAAGTCTCCTTTTTCAAAGACCTGAATAGGGATAGAGGGCTTTTTGGAGCTTTTGGAAAAACAATTAGGAATTTTATAAATATCATGTGTCATGAAAAAGATGATACGCGATTTCGTTTTATTTTACAGGACTATTTTATAGCAACGCTTAACTTTTTGAGCGCTCATTTATCTGTGCCATCATTTTGCGCGAAAGGACAAAAAATAATCCTGTTGGAATAATACGTATCAATTTCATAATATAAGTAAATTTCTTCGGGAAATGAACTTCGTATGCGTTAGAGAGCAAGCCTTTCGCAATATGGTCTGCGGCTTGATCTGGTTTGATAACCATCGGCATTTCAAAATCATTTTTATCCGTCATCGGTGTTTCTACAAACCCTGGGCTAATGAGGCGTATGTCAAGGTTAGGCTGTTCAACGCGCAAGCTTTCGGCAAGGTTCATGATTGCGGCCTTGGTGGCACTGTAGGGTTGTCCTTTGGGTAGGCCACGATATCCCGCGACACTACCCGTTAAAGCCAATTGACCGCCATTCTGGTTATTAAGAATAGGGAGCATAATATACAAAAAATTCAACGCACCCTTTAAATTCACATCAATGATTTTATGCGCCGTTTGTATATCCATATCTTGGATAAGTTTAGGATCATACATACCAGCAAGCAAAATACAGCTATCAATATGTGTAACTTCGGTTTGGATGTCATTTGCGGTTTTGGTAAAGGCGTCTAGGTCTGTCACATCAAAAGCCTTCACAAGAGGGGTGCCTTTGATTTCTTTGGCAGCATCTTGAAGTGCCTCTTTGTTGCGCGCGGAGATAATCACATGCGCGCCTTGGTTGGCTAAGGTTTGGGCTAGAGCTTTACCGATGCCTGTGCTGGCGCCAATAATCCATATGTTTTTATTTTGATAAGTGTTCATAAAATCATATTCGTCGATGAAGAGAATAAAGATACAAAATGGCGGGCACGGAGAGATTCGAACTCTCGATGAGGCTATAAACCCCATACTCCCTTAGCAGGGGAGCTTCCGCAACTGTTCTGTTAGCTTTTCTCAGTAAAACCAACAACTTAAACAATAAGATATATTTAGTCTGTCACAAAATCAATCTAAAAGTGTGACAGGAGTGTGACAGGCTCTTTGTCGGAGACCATATATTTTTTCAATGTGTCTTATAGGAGAAAGTGGAGGGGGCTATGCATGTTAGTCCCTATGATTCCCGTAGAGTGTGTCTCTAGTTTTTGCCTACACAATCTATGTCAAGACGTGTTCATCGACTCCTACGACTCTCCTATGGCTCAATAGAGTCCTTTGAGGGGTTATATGCCTTGAATATTTGATTGCGCCTGTACTTTTGATTAAATGACTATCATTACTGGGACGGATGGGGACATTAAATACTAGCTATGTAATTGATAGTGGCACGAAAAAATATGGTATTTTTTTGATCAAACGCTATAGTTACTCCAATAGTTCTTATTTTTGGGGTTAGGTATGCTAAAAAATACAAATGTTACTCTTGAGGAAGGTCATAATAATTGTTTAAAATTATGCTCTTCGTATAAGAAGGAAAAACATAATTGGAATGAGGCTAATACAAGGTTTCATTTCATTGATGAGCTGCTGACTAAATGTTTTGGTTGGCCTCGCGACTCTATAGATGTGGAACATCATGTTAATGGTGAATACTCTGATTATGTTTTAGGGAAAAACTCAAGTAAGCTTGTTCTTGAAGCAAAAAAAGAAGGGATTCATTTTGAAATACCAGCAGGTTTTGCAAGTAAAAACATTGTATCTATAAAAAGCCTAATTGCTACTTCAAAAGAATGTAGGGCAGCTGTTGAACAAACATTGGGTTACTGTGCATCTCATGGTATTGAATTTGGATTGATTTGTAATGGCCCTCAGCTCATAGCTTTTGTAGGAACTAAAATTGGCGAACCACCTCTATCTGGAAAAGCTTTTATTATTAAAGATTTGGATGACCTTATAAATAACTTTGCTCAACTGTGGAATAATTTATGCCCAGACGGCATTATTGAAAGAAAACTCTATAGATTATTAACAACAGGAACTACATCATCATTACCTGATAAGCCGTCAAGCCGTTTACGTGAATTTCCTAAATTTCGTTACCCTAGTTCTTTGCAAGGAGATTTAAGAAAATTCTCAGAATTTTTAATAGAAGACATTCCTCATAGTACTGACATTGAAAAGCAATTTTATGAAGAATGTTATTGCGATACTGGAGCGTTAAGTAGAGATGCTCTTCTTGGTAAAGATATACTCATGGCGAGATATGCTTCTTTATTTCCTAATCATGAAGATGCTCCAATACTTCAATCTATAGATACAAGGCAGCAAACAAAGAAGAAGAAGAAGAAAAAAGGAGATTTATCTTTTTCAAAAGATATAGCACAAGAGGCATTGTCAAGACGTCCTATAGTTCTGCTCGGAGATGGTGGTGTTGGAAAATCGTCTTTTATAAAAAACCTTATGTTAGTTGGGGCTCCTGATGAATTTGAACAGGCTATCTTCCTTTATATCGACTTGGGAAACAAAGGGACTCTTACTACAGATATTAATGGATTTATTTTAGATGAGGTGCAACGACAATTAGAAAATAGATATGAGGTTGATGTCGAAGAAACGCAATTTGTAAAAGGTGTTTATGATCTTGACACACAAAAATTTAAAAGAAGTATTCATGCAGAAGCCAGTTCAGAAAGCGCAGAAGCATCTAATATAGCTGTTCTGAATATGTTAGCAGGAAAAGCTAAGGATAAACCAGAGCATCTAAAAGAGTCCATTAATCACATAGCAAAAGGCAGAAAAAAACAAATCATAATTATTATTGATAACGCTGACCAGCGTTCAATTGAAGTGCAACAGAAGGCTTTTGTGATAGCTCAAGACTTTGCAAATAACTGGAAGGCACTTACATTTATTGCAGTTAGGCCAATTACATTTTTTAAATCAAAAAGATCTGGAACACTTTCTGCATACCCACATCGTGTTTTTACAATTTCACCACCTCGTCCAGAATTTGTTATTGAAAAACGCCTTCGGTTTGCTCTGAATATATGCATGGGGAAAACAACTCACTCTTCGTTACCAGAAATGACTTTTGACCTAAGGAGTATGGCTTTATTTCTAAATGTGTTGATCACTAGTATCGAAAAAAACAGAGAAATAAAAGAATTACTAGCAAATATTACTGGAGGAAATATAAGAGAGTTAGTCGATTTTATTAAGAAATTTATTGGAAATCCTAATATTGACGTAGAAAAAATTACGGATATTCAAGCAAATGACGGAAATTATTTTATTCCTCTACATGAGTTTTCAAAAGCGGCAATGTTAGGAGATTACTCTCATTTTAACCCAGAATCATCTATGGCTACTAACCTTTTTTCGGTGGAGTATGCAGATGAAAGAGAGCATTTCCTATGCCCTTTAATTTTAGCTTACCTTATTTCAAACTCTTCACCAAAAGATAAAGATGGGTTTACAAATACATCGAGTATCACTGAAGAAATGTTAAGAGTAGGCTACAGCATAAATCAAATAGAAGCTGCATTTAAGCGTCTAACAAATAAAAAACTCATAGAAACAACTCAGCGTTTAACATTTGAGGAGACGGACGATTCAAGTGATGTGCCATTTGCTTTTCGTCTTACTAGCATTGGATCATATCACCATGAAAGATGGTTAGCTAATTTCTCATACTTAGATGCTATGATATTTGATACTCCTATTTTTGATGATGCAGTTTTTCAAAGTATATTACCACGGATCGAGTTCTTTAATATAGAAGATCGTTTAGAAAGAACTACTATATTCAAGCAGTACCTATCATCTGTATGGAATAAAGCTCATATAGATGTTCCTTATTTTAATTGGCAGAACATTGTTGAAAGAGACGCACACACGTATAAAGGCGTTAAGGCGGCTGTTAAAGTAATTGAGGCGGAAGACCGGAAAGCATCATAAAAATAGATGCCCGAAGATAAACAACAGAGTTTAATAGGTGGTATAAAGGTAAGTGAACGACATGATTTGTCTTTTCAACCTTCTCGCCCTTTTGATTTTTTTCTCTGGTTTAAAGATAAAGAGTTAGATGCTTATGTAGCTGACTTAGAACTCCAGATTAAAGAGATAAATCCACCACGTAAAGTACGCCCAATTAAAGCGCAAGAAAAATTCATCTTTTCGCTAAAGCTAATATTACTCAATCTACTAGCAGCAGAAAAATCAACACTTAGAACGCTACAAGCTGTACCGCGAAGGAATAAAGAATTTAATGTAAAAACACGTTACGATCAAAAATATGTGTCCTTTCGGAGTTTCACAGATGCGTATGGAGGATTACTAGAGCTTGAATTAATTAAAATCGTAACTAAAGGGTTTTGGAACGGAAAAAGGAAACAAGGTAAGGTTACTCGAATTGAACCTACACATAAATTAAAAAAGAAACTATCTAAACTGTTTCCACAAGATGTGATCTACTTTATCCGTCATCCAGACGAAGAAAACATACGTCTTCGTAATGCAAAGAAAACCAAGCTTCTTGAATATGAAGATACGGATTATACTCAAACTGCGCGTAGTAATTTAAAAACTATTAATGACTGCCTAAATAAGCACTGGTATGACTTACGCCTATCAGATGCTGAGTTTGACATTATGTATGGTGAAATGGTCAAACGACATAAAAAAGAGAGCAAGAATCCTGCATCTATTCGTTTATCTGATCGTAGTCTGTACCGCATATATAATAACGGGGATATACCAGATGGCGATAATTTCAAACAAGGCGGACGTTTTTATGGTGCTTGGTGGGAAGGTATACCATCTAAGTATCGTCGAAAGATTATGATAGATGATAAGCCAACGGTAGAGATTGATTACTCTTCCTATCATCCACGTATGTTATATGCGCGAGAAGGTCTTAACCTAGATGGTCGTGATCCATATTTACCAGATGACTTGCAAGAAGAATGGCGTGGTTTTGGTAAGTTAGCATTTACAAAACTATTGAATGGTAAAAAACGCTTAAAAGAACCCAATGATTATGATTCAGAAGTTATCGGCATGACGTGGAAAGAGTTACTCACGAAAATGGAGTTATACCATGCACCAATAGCAAAGTATTTCCGTACAGGCTATGGATTAGATTTACAGCGTAAAGATTCTGATATTGCAGAGGCTATATTGTTAGGCTTCTCTAATCGTAATATTCCCTGTCTTCCCGTACATGACAGTTTCATTGTTCATCATGCCCATGCTGAGGAACTTAAAAATATGATGGAAAAAGAATATGAGAATATATTTGCACAAAGCATACCAACAAAACTTGATGATGGGTTTGAATTATTTACTGAGGAATATACAGAGCAGGGAGAAGCTAGTTACGATATTGATGCTATTCTAAGTGAAGATGAAAATAGTCAATACCGTAGGCGATTACATCTCTGGTTAGAAAACAAGGATAGTAATAAGTAGTATAATATCAGTATATTCATTACTGGTAACAGTTAGGAATTAGTGTTCTTACTATATAGGACTGAAGCTATAAAATGCTTTCTGCTTCAATGGATTAGCCCAAAAACCCTTTTGTTCTGGCTTCTTGGATTACTGGTAAACGTTTTCCATTGTAGGCTTCAATAGAGAACGCTTTTGCCATTTGCGCAAACTCTGATGCTTTTAAGAAGCCAGCGTTTAAAACCTTATCATTGGCAAATTCTACAGTGTCTCCGCACTCCAAATACATCAGATACATATAAGACCTTACAAATAAACGCCCCCTATAGAGGGTGAAAAACCAAAAACCTACTGCGCCTATCAACATTATTTCCATTAAAACCCTCCAATTAAAAAAATACTTTATGTTGGCAATAGCCTACGGATAAGCTTCTATAGAGAATATTTCTTTACTATTTGGTACAACAAGTTTTACAGCATTATGTAGTTTGGGGCTTATGAAGCGTACTGTAAAGAAAACATATAAATGAAAAATACAAAAAGAAGAATGACACAACACTTAATAATCTGTACTGACCCACAATAAAGACACGAGCAATTAAACCCTCGTGAGACACTTGGGAATAACTAATGACAATACTAAGCCACGAAAAATAATATAGCCGTATCAGAAATTAAGACAAAAATCTGAGAAGTTTTTATATATAAATAGAGAATATACTATCCCCATAGCCTCTCGGTTTCTTAAATAAACTTACTTAATATGTTTTCAGGCTTCATATGAGTGTAACGAAAGAGCATACGGAAGTCTCGATGTCCACTAATGAGTGCAACCTCTGGGACATTCAACCCCATTTCAAAGAACCTGCTTATTGCCTCGTGCCTGAGATCGTGGAAGTGTAGGTCATTGAGACTAAGGGCATTACAAATTCTCTCCCAGTGATATCCAAGTGCCTTTTTATGAATAGGAAACACTAGACCGTTCCTGACTTTAGAACTTTTGATAACCTTTAAAGCTTTCGGGGTAAGGGGGATTACTCGCTCATGTCCGTTTTTTGTATTTGGTATAAGTAACGTACTGTTCTTAATATTGACATGCTCCATACGAACATCAAGGATTTCACCACGCCTCATACCTGTTTCAAGAGCAAATTGTATAACAAGTGATATGTTGGGATTTTGAATTTTATATGCATAGCTTATGATGTCTTGAGATTCCTCTAAGCTAACTCTCTTAGCCCTTGAGCGAGGAGTAGGGGCTTTCGTCACACAAAGTAAGGGGTTCTTGTTTATAGGCAGTTCCCAGACGTTTATAGCAGTGTTGTAAGCATGTTTTATTATATTAAATTCTCTATTAATAGTAGAGCCTAGAACTGATTTCAGTCTCTTTATCTTATACCTTTCAAAATCCTCGCTTGTGATGTCCGACAATGGTTTGTTGGACAGAGGCTGTCTCAAAAAGGCATTAACTATGATTGTCTCATTCTTATGCCCTCGCTTATGGACGATAACGGTGTCTCTATACTTAATAAGCATATCTGAAAGTGTCATGTGCTCTAAGACCTTTAAGTTTTCAGGCATACCTCTGCGGTCAGCTCTTAACTCTGTCTCATTCGCCCACTCTTGAGCGTCTTTTCTATGTGTGAATGTTCGACTTAATGTCTTGTAGCCAGTTCTGCGAACCTGCGCTTGATATTTACCGTTTCTCTTTCTGATAGAAGCCATAATTGACCTTCCTTGTGACTATAGTGTGACAAAGTTGGTTTTATTGGGTCTTTTAAGAAATTTAAGAACCATGAGAATCTAGCAGAAAATGGCGGGCACGGAGAGATTCGAACTCTCGATGAGGCTATAAACCCCATACTCCCTTAGCAGGGGAGCGCCTTCAGCCACTCGGCCACGTGCCCATTTTAATGTGAAACGCCTATAAAGCGTCTCATTCCCATTTATGTATCAACCTTCGTGCTTCAGGTCAATTAGAAGATGTATTTTTATTGGACTTGTGGTCCATCAGTTTTATAGCATACTGATGATGCACCAGGTGGATTGCCATTAATCGTTATAATATCTCCAGCCAGAGTAGCCTCACAACTTGCTTGATTGGCTACAACAGTCTTGGCAAATACGGTGCTGTTCTTTGCGATAGTATCAACATAAACAGCTATTCCACCTTGGCCATCTTTCCCTATTGCAACGACATTATCGTCAAAACTGCCTGTTAATTCATTGTTTTCTACAGGAGTCCAATTCTCGAATATGCCTCCAGGGAGGCGACCCGTAATGTAATCAGATTCTACGTTCGTTCCAAATCCTAAGTTTTGTCCGAAGTTGACGTAAGGAGCCTTTAACTTGCTACGTACCCCAGAAGAGATAATACTAATGCTGGCTAAATTCCCTAAAGTTATGGGAGCATCATCAGGGACCGTCAATTTAGAGAGAGGGCCAGTTACATTTGCTAGGATTAGCGGAGCGGTCACTTCAAGATCTGCATCTGTATCGCTGACATATACATATGCTGTAGTTGAGTTCACCCCTAAATTGAAGGCTGCGGCGTTGTTAATTAAGATAAATTGTGCACTATCGCTGGCAATTGTTATACTCGGTAAGTCCTTAGCGGCAAAATCTGGATTTTCAGTGATGGCTTTTGCTAAAACTTCATCTTTATCCTTATCGAAATACTGAGCGATGGCATCAACTTTTGTCTGTTTTTGTTTTTCACTAAGAGCCGCTAGATCGTTAAGAACCATGCGTTCTTCATTGCTGAGGTGGGCTATAGAAGGATCAACTTTTGAGGAAGCTATAGGTTCAGACTCACTAGCCATTCTAAGGCCTCCTGTTAGATCCGCAATAATATGCGCTCCATCAGGTGCGTCGTCACCTATTATTGTCGCGTACGCTCCTTCAAAAATGTTTTTGCCTGCTATTAGCTCAGACGCTTTAATTTCTGTTGGGTTTTCAAAAGTGCCACCCGCTTGAAAATACTTAGTAGATTCAATAGGAGTTACTTGTGGATTTTCAGGGTTTGTAATAGGAGGTTTTTCCTCAGATGCAGGTGTGCCACCGCCACCGCCACAGGCTTTTAGTATTGGGGTAGCAGCTGCCATCATTGCAATTCGTAAAACGTCTCTTCTTGTTGTATTCATTAATATTCTCCCAGTTCATGTATTATTGCTAATCAATGTAGGAATTTTTACGTAAATGTCAACTGATATATTGCGATAGATAATTACCCCAATTGTCGATACGAGAGATATCAGGGAAGTCACTAATATTATGCGCAATCCAACCTGTGGGGCTACTGGAATTACGTTGTATGGCGCACATAACAAAGGCTTGGGAGTTCTCTGCTTTACTGCCAATGATTGGCATTTCAATTAAATTTTGGTCATTATAGCCATCGGCCAAACGGGTAAACGGGGCGGTGACGTCTGTAAAAAAGTGATTGCTTTGAATTTCAACCATGAAGACTAGGCCGTGAATAGCCTTAGGCATTCGTGCCAGTTCCGCTGAGATAAACTCATCATCGCCATCACCCGTGCCGTTTTGGTCATCGCCACTATGATAGATCGTTTCAGATTGATCCATGGAGTCTTGCGCTTCCGCCCCTACGAAATCGAGGAATTCTTTATCTTTGTTATAGATATAGCATTGAATATCAAGATCATGCTGTGAATCACCTTTTACCCGACGAAACAATCCGACTTTCTCTTCTTCACGTGCATCCCAGCTTAAGCCAGCAATAATGCGTTGGCGCGCTTCGATTTGATGGTTAAGGGATTCTTTTTTGCCGATTTGTAATAGGGAGTTGCTCATATATTAATCCAAATAATTTTCATCTTTAAGTTTTTTGTTTTCGAAGAAATCGTCGAATACTGCTAATGCAAATGCGCCCAATAAACCAATCACTACCAAGGTTGATATGATTTTAGCAAAAAAGACATCATTCATGAAGTCTGTCCAAATTTGTAAAACAACTAATAATCCTAATGAAACAGCGCATCCACCAATGATGTAAACAAGGCGTTGTGATAGCTTCTTGTCCGTCTCGGCGTTCAAGGTGAAGAGAAAGCCACTTAGGGCTCCTGCTGTGATCAGGGTGACTATCAGCTTGTATAAAATGGAGTCAGCAGGGGCGATGCCCCAAATGCCAGCCAAGCCAATGAAGGCAATCGCCATAACGCATCCCAGTAAGGTGTAAGCGTATGTTTTTCCACGTATATCGGCGTCTTTGAAAAAGCTCATGACTAAGGAACCTCGCGCTCTAGGATTGTCACGAACGCCTCACGTTTGAAGAATAATAGCTCACGACGGCTTTCACGCTCCATTGTCTTAACGCACCAGCCTTCAGCGGCGTTCTTGTTTAGAAATTCGGAATATTTCACAGGGTTCACTTTAGAACCTTG
>CALDHI010000095.1 GCA_937941545.1 uncultured Alphaproteobacteria bacterium | reverse complement strand
TGGATTGCCGCGTCACTACGTTCCTCGCAATGACGAAGATTATTTAAGCCGCTTTCGCTTTTTGTGAGTTATCAGCCAAAGATTTTCCTGCACTGCGCAGGTCTTTGAAGGCTTCGTCTAGGCGATCCATAACGCCTTGTTCACCAGCACGCAACCAAACACGGGGGTCATACTGTTTCTTGTATGGCGTACCACTTTCAGGATCAATTTGATGTTTGAAGGCTTTGGCATTGGCTTCAACATACGCGCCAACGCTTTCAGCGAAGGCATATTGAGTATCTGTATCAATGTTCATTTTGAAAACACCATAACCAAGGGATTCATCAATCTTCGCTTTTTCAGAGCCAGAACCACCGTGGAAGACAAGGTCAAGTGGGTTGGCATCAAGGCCATGTGTTTGTGCCACAAGGTCTTGTGATGCTTTTAAAATTGATGGGCGAAGCTCAACATTACCAGGTTTGTAAACACCGTGTACGTTACCGAAAGACGCCGCGATAGAACAATGACCGATAGGGGATAGGACTTCGTAAGCACGTAAGCAATCCTCTGGTTCGGTATACAGCTTGTCGCTGTCGATATCGTCAGACCCAACGCCATCTTCTTCACCGCCTGTAATGCCAAGCTCAATCTCCACGCTCATGCCCAATGGCACCATACGTTTAAGACGGGCGGCACTTTCGGCTAGGTTTTCTTCGATAGGCTCTTCGGACAAGTCAATCATATGAGAAGAATAAAGGGGCTTACCATTTTTCTTGAAGAAGTCTTCACCGTGGTCAAGTAATGCGTCAATCCAAGGTAGGAGCGCTTTGTTCGCGTGGTCTGTATGTAAAATGACACAAACGCCGTAATGTTCCGCCAGCAAGTGTACGTGTTGTGCGGCAGAAACAGCGCCTAGGACTTTGGCTTGAAAGCTATCTTCCATGCCTTTACCTGCATAAAATTGCGCGCCACCATTTGACAGTTGCACGATAACGTCAGAGTTGTTTTTAGCCGCGGCTTCTAGCACGGCATTAATTGTATTTGTGCCTGTGATATTGACGGCGGGGAGGGCATATTGACCCTCTTTACACGCTTTCAATAATGTTTGGTAATCTTCACCCCAAACAACTCCTGGTTTTAATGTAGACATAGTTTTATCTTCCTTTTCTAAATGTTACGTCATTGCGAGGAACGTAGTGACGAAGCAATCCAGTGCCAAGTAAGTAGATTTCTGGATTGCCGCGCTTCGCTCGCAATGACGGTTCTTAATTTATATTTAAGCGGCCTTTGCTTTGGCTGCGTAGCCGACTTCGTGCATTTTCGCGGCGGTATCTAACATACGGTTTGAGAAACCCCATTCATTGTCATACCAGCTCATGATGCGCACTAGATTGCCGTTCATTACTTTTGTTTCATTGACCGCAAAGATTGATGACAGTGGGTTGTGGTTGAAGTCACCAGACACCAAAGGCTCGTCATACGTTCCCAAAACACCATCAAGCGCACCACCAGCGGCAGTCATAATCGCTTGATTTACTTCTTCAACGGTTGTGTTTTTTGACGCAATGAATTTTAGGTCAACAACAGAAACATTTGGCGTTGGCACACGCATGGACACACCGTCCAATTTACCATCCAGCTCTGGTAAGACTTTACCAACGGCTTTCGCCGCGCCTGTGGAGGTTGGGATCATGTTCAAAGCGCCCGCGCGGGCACGATGTAAATCGCCATGCGCCGTGTCCACAATGCGTTGATCGCCTGTGTAAGAATGGATTGTTGTCATGAAGCCACTTTCAATACCGATAGCGTCATTCAAGGCTTTCGCAACAGGCGCTAGGCAATTTGTTGTGCATGATGCGTTTGAAACAATTTCATGCTCCGCTGTGATTTGGTCTGAGTTTACACCGAAAACAGTCATGATGTCCGCATCGCCACTTGGCGCAGAAATAAGAACTTTTTTCGCGCCTGCGGCTATATGCTTAGAGGCTTGCTCGTGTGAAGTAAAAATACCCGTACATTCAAACACGATATCCACGCCCAGCTTGCCCCAAGGCAGGTCAGCGGGATTACGCTCTTGGCAAACATCAATGTTTTTGCCGTTTACGATGATTGTGTCTTCATCCACTGTTTCAACATCAAATTGAAAGGCGCCATGAACGGAGTCATACTTAAGCAAGTGTTTATTTGTTGCCAAAGGCGCAAGATCGTTAATCGCGACGATTTCAATATCATCACGACCAGATTCAAACAAGGCACGTGTCACGTTACGTCCGATACGACCAAATCCATTAATTGCTACTTTAATTGTCATTTTATTTTTCCTCTATTTTTTAGTTTTAATAATTCAAATTTGTTAGTTCACGCAAAGAGCGCAAAGGTAGAAACGCAACGGGTGCAAATCTTTATTATTTAGACACTAACGTATCTAAATAAGCTTGTGCATTGATTGCATTCTTAGAGCCTTTTTCACCTTTATCAAACATTTTTATTACTATTGCTGTTTGTGACGTTCTTGTTGTTCCAAATCCACTAGAATAACCACCACTTGCACTGTATGGTGTTGCGGAAAACCCTCCTGATGAAGAGCCTGATATATTTAAATCACTCCATGATGCTTTATCGACAACAATAAAGCTGATTTTACCATAACTTAAAGTTGTTTCTGCTGCCTTTTTGATTGCTGCTTTTTGAGCACCTGTTCTGCCTAAAACGGGCGGGGCTTCAGCATCAATTTGCACAAAACCATTTCCTAATGGCATTGCAGATGTTTTTGCACATCCTGTAAATATAAATAATGAGATTAATATTAAAAAAGTATTTTTCATTAAAAGTTCTTTCTTATTTTATAAAAGCTAAATCCATTGCGATTTCTTTGCGTTCTTCGCGTGAACTTATTTATTTATTATTTCTCTTTAAATTTTCCTGAACACGCTCCACAATCGCCTTACTCGTGATGCCGAAATGCTCGAAGAGTTGTTCCGCTGGGGCGCTTGCGCCGAAGGTTTCCATGCCTACGAAGATTCCGTGACCGCCGATTAATCTGTCCCAACTTTGGCGGATACCGGCTTCGACACCCACTTTGACCGAGCTGTTGCAAATCAAGCTTTGGATATAATCGCCATCTTGTTCCCAGAAAAG
>CALDHI010000094.1 GCA_937941545.1 uncultured Alphaproteobacteria bacterium | reverse complement strand
AATCAAGGCTCCGTCCCTATTTCAAACTTTGTGGAACGTGTTCCCAAACAAGCCGTGGGCACGATTAATCGCGTCGATCAAAACCGTGTTTTTACGGTTAAAGCCAATGTCAAAGATGGCATTAATATCAATTCTAAAGTTGAAGTCTTAAAAGAAAAATTCTTAGCCAATCGTGATCAATTTGATCCGCGTGTAAAAATTAATTTCACAGGTGAAGATGAAGACCAAATGGAGGCGCAACAATTCTTGATGAAAGCTTTTGTTATCGCTCTGTTTGCAATGGCGGTTATTTTAGTGACCCAATTTAACAGCTTTTACAGCGCACTGCTTATTTTATTCGCTGTTGTCATGTCCACCATTGGTGTCATGATTGGCTTGCTTGTGACCCACCAGCCCTTCGGCATTGTGATGTCTGGGATTGGTATCATCGCGCTGGCGGGGATTGTGGTAAACAACAACATCGTTCTTATTGATACCTTTGATAATCATATGAAACGTGGCCTTAAAACCTATGATGCCATTATGATTACGGGCGCACAAAGATTACGCCCTGTCCTACTCACAACGGTCACAACTGTTTTGGGGCTTATGCCGATGGTCTTGCAATTGAATATTGATTTTGTAAATCGTTCTGTTTCATACGGCGCACCGTCAACGCAATGGTGGGTTCAACTTTCAACGGCTATTGTATTTGGATTAACATTCTCTACTGTTCTGACATTGATTGTCACACCCAGCGCCCTGATGTTTCGTGAAAAAGCAAAACGTGCCAAAGATTTTATAAAGAATAAAGTTGGAAATAAAAAGAAAGCTTGAGAAAAAATTTAACCAATAAGGTCAAATTCCAAAACTTCGCGCCCCTTGGCAACATTACGAATTTTCATTTCAACTTGTTGCCCAGGGATTAAATAATCAATCTCATTTTTTTCAAGGCAACTTTGATGGACAAAAACATCTTTTTCGCCATCTTCTGGAATAATAAAACCAAACCCTTTATCTGGTTTGTACCACTTAACTGTTCCCGTCATTGTTTCAATAACATCGTCTTCTGAAATTTCAACGCGGAACGTAATGGGGGCTGGGTCTGTGCCAATATCAATTAGATGATCCACCTTTGTGACCAGCGCGCCTTTAGGGCCTTTCACAACATGGCAAGAAACAACAGCGCCCTCGCCCAGCTCATTTATACCCGCATCTTGCAGTGTCGTAATATGAATAAACGCATCACACGGATCCTCGTCAGGCACCGCGAAGCCAAACCCCTTCGTTGTGTTAAACCATTTAATTTTGGTGACGACAGGTTTCGTGTTCGGGTCGTGCTGCTCTTTAATGAGGGCTTCCGTGTTCACTATCCTTAACCTTTATATGTAATATATTAATTCTTCCCTAATTAATATATTACATCATCCACCATAATAATCTAGTGATTTGTTGGTATAAGATGAGGAATTATATATTTGATTATGCTTCTCATATCAAAAAATTTAAGATATTATGATAATATTATTACAAAAACATAAAAGGTTTTGATATGACGAAAGAAAATTACCCATGGCTTGCTAAATACCCCTCAACACCTAAGTGGGATAGTCCTCTCTCAAATATGCCAATTTATCAAATGTTGGATGAAACTGCAGACAAATATCCAGACGCGCCCGCGTTTGATTTCTTAGGTGCAAAACAAAATTGGGGCGAACTCAATGAAAAAACCAAGAAATTCGCCAAAGGCCTGCAAGATATGGGTGTCATGAAAGGTACAAAAATTGGGATTTTCTTACCAAACTGCCCCTTATTTGTGATTGCCTATTACGCTTGTATGCGCGTGGGTGCGACAGTCGTAAATTATAATCCACTTTATGCCGCATCTGAATTAGAAGAAATGATTGAAGATAGTGAGACAGATATTGTTATCACTGCCGATCTTGAAATGTTGTTTTCAAAAATGTCTTCGATGTTGCATAAAACGCGCCTCAATAAAATCATTGTGGCCTCCTTTGTGGAAATGCTCCCGTTCCCTAAGAACTATCTTTTCAAATATGTGAAGTCGAAAGAGCTAGGGCAGATTGTTGAAAATAAACGCGTAACTAAATACGAAAACGTTATTGATAATGAGGGCGATTACACCCCTGTTGATATTGACCCCGCCAATGACGTTGCGTTATTCCAGTACACAGGCGGCACAACTGGACTGCCAAAAGGCGCTATGCTCACGCACCAAAATCTTGTGGCGAATGCCGAACAAGCCGCATTGTTTTTAGGGTGTGGTATGGCCGAAGATAAAATGCTGGGCGTTCTCCCCTTCTTTCATGTGTTTGCCATGACGGTCGTTATGAATGTGAGTGTTAAAAACGCCATGGAAATTATCGCGCTTCCCCGTTTTGAACTCGATGCGACACTGAAACTTATTAACGATAAAAAACCAACGGTCTTCCCTGCTGTACCTGCCATTATAAATGGCATTAACAACAATAAAAAATTGGGTAAATATGACTTAACCTCTATCAAATATTGTATCTCTGGCGGGGCGCCTTTGCCAGTTGAGGTCAAATCAAAGTTTGAAGAAAAAACAGGCTGTACCGCTGTTGAAGGCTACGGCCTCACGGAAAGCTCACCCGTTTTATGTTGCAACCCGCGCGAGGGTGAAAATAAAGCAGGCTCAATCGGCTTGCCACTCCCACAAACTATCATTGAGCTGATAGATCATAAGACAGGCAAACATGTTGGCGTAGGCGAGCGCGGCGAGCTCTGCGCACGTGGGCCACAGGTCATGAAAGGCTATTGGAAACGCGACAAAGCCAACAAAGAAACACTGCAAGATAACGGCACGCGCCTTCATACGGGCGACATTGCGATGATGGATGAAGATGGGTATTTCTTTATCGTTGACCGCATCAAAGACATGATTATCACCAACGGCTATAATGTTTATCCACGTAATGTTGAAGAAGCAATCTACCAGCATCCTTCCGTGGAGGAATGTATTGTTGCGGGCTTGCCCGATGCCCAGCGCGGTGAAATTGTCAAAGCATGGATTAAACGCAAAGAAGGGCGCAATTTAAGCGTTGAAGATTTGAAGAGCTTTTTGGCTGATAAAATCTCGCCAATGGAAATCCCTAAACGCGTTGAATTCCGTGAAGAAGACCTCCCCAAAACCATGATCGGCAAACTTAGCCGTAAAGACGTTGTCGCCCAAGAACTAGAAAACGGTGACGCCAATGACGTTGACGACAACATAGACATGGAAGCCAAAGCAAAAGAGATGAACAAGATTGAGCCGGGTTAGAGGGTGCGTCATCCCGAGCGAAGTCGAGGAATTTTAACGCTAAAGATTTAAGATTCCTCCATGCGCTCCGCTTAGTCGGAATGACATTATAGGTAAAACCAATCGTCATTGCGAAGGAGCGTCAGCGACTGCGGCAATCCACTCTAATATCACGATGGATTGCTTCGCTACGCTCGCAATGACGATAGAAATTAGAAAGAGTGTCAAAAGTCCCTTCTGGAAACTTACTTATCTGAATCATCACGATTCAGGGTAAGCCGAGGTAACCGAAACTTTCTAAGACATAATTAAACCTGATATCCATCAAATTCAAACTAAAAATCAGCCAATCTCTAGCAGAGATCTTACACGACAGTTACCCGTCTATTTATAAGCTATCTCACTTCTGAATTACTCAAAATTTATTTCCCTTTAGGTTACCTCACACAGCGTGGCTGCGCTTATGCTCCTCTAATTGGGAAATATATCAAACTGGTTATAAATGAACCTTTCATGACAATCTCCTTATAATAGGGTTAATAAATACAGTATCATTTAACCCTATTACTAAAGACAAAACAAGAACGTTTTATGATTTACTCACAACTATAATCACCCACGCAACATTGCACCCGTCTTACTTCCTACGGCGTCGATAATTTTTTGGCTTAGGCCTTCAATTTCGGAGTCGGTTAGGGTTTGTTTGACGGGTTGGATTTCCACATTTATCGCGACAGATTTTTTGCCGTCTTCCACGCCTTTTCCTTGGTACACATCAAACACACTGACGCCTGCAATCAGGTTTCTGTCCACGCCAATGGCGGCGCGGATGATGCTCTCAGCTTCTACGTTTTCATCAACGATAAAGGCAAAATCACGCGACAAGGGTTGGAATTGCGATAGCTTTAACAAAGGCTTCGCGGCTGATTTTTTCTTTTGCGGTGGCAAATTATTCAAGAAAATTTCAAAGCCCACAACATGCCCCTTCACCCCCATATCCCCAAGGATAGCAGGGTGAATTTCACCAAATTGCGCGAGCGGTTTATTCCCCATCTTCAAAACGCCAGAGCGCCCAGGATGGAAATAATCACTGGCTTCGCGCGCCGTTTGCAAGCTTTGCGTGGGCGCGCCCATCGCCTCCAATGTCGCCATCACATCGGCTTTGGCATCATAGATATCATTTTGACGATTAGCATTTTGCCCTTCCCAATGACGATTGGCGAGCGCACCGAAACGCAAGCCCGTCACAACCGTTTCTTGTCCGCCAAACTTAGCCGACTTAAACACAGGGCCGACTTCAAATAGCTTCGTATCGCCATTGCCCTTATCCGCATTGGTCGCCGCGGCGCTAATGAGGTTGGGCAGGATGCTCGGACGCATGTGATCCAGATCACTGCTGATGGGGTTGCTAACCGCCAACGCATTATCATTCGCGCCAAATGCGGTGGCTAAATCGCTCGACATGAACGAATACGTCACGCATTCATTCAAGCCTCGTGTCGCCAACGCAGCGCGCGACATACGGCACTGCGTAATGTGCGGCGTTTCCGCGCCTGATGAAACCGCGTTGAGATTGCCAACGGATACAGGCTCAATTTTATCGAAGCCATAAATACGGATAATTTCTTCAACAATATCCGCCTTGCCCATCACATCACCACGCCATGAGGGCGGAGAGATTTGAGTACCTTGCACAATAAAGCCTAAATTTTCGAGAATTTGAACTTGCTCATCTTGCGTAATATCAACGCCTGTACGTTTCTTGGTGTACGCAAAATCATACTCAAAATTACGTTTCCAATTGGGAACATCACCGGCCTTTACAACATCTGAGGCGTCACCGCCGCAAATATCAAGGATAAGCTTGGTGGCTATTTCAATCGCTTGTACGGTAAATTCTGGATCAACGCCGCGCTCGAAACGATAACGCGCATCGGATTCCACACCCAACGCACGGCCAGTTTTGGCAATGCTCATAGGATCAAAATACGCACATTCAAGGAAGACATTCTTAGTGTTTTCCGTACATCCTGTTGAGACACCGCCAACAATTCCTGCTAAGCCTAACAAACCACTTTCATCTGTAATCGCCGTCATGCCCGCATCGAGCGTATATTCTTTATCATTTAACGCCTCAAACTTTTCGCCTTCATTCGAAAGACGTACAGTGATATCGCCTTTCAATAAATCAGCGTCATACACATGAAGCGGACGACATAAATCAAGCGAGACATAGTTCGTGATATCCACCAACGCAGAGATAGGACGAAGCCCCACAGCTTTAAGACGATTTTGCATCCATAAAGGAGATTGTGCATTTTGGATATTAGAAATCATCCGCCCCATAAAAAGAGGGCATTGTTCTTTTGATTCAATCTTAACATGAACAGGTGACGCGCCATTACCTTTTACAGCGTCCCCGTCTAACATTTTGAGCGATCCGAAACCCGCCGCAGCCAAGTCCCGCGCTACACCGCGTACACCTGCACAATCCGCGCGGTTGGGGGTAAGCGCGACATCAATAATAGGATCATCTAAATTAAACAACGCAGTAAATTCTGTACCGATCTCTACATCATCAGCCACTTCGATAATACCATCATGCTCTTCAGACAAACCCATTTCACGCTCAGATACCAACATACCATTTGATTCTTCTCCGCGAATTTTTCCCTTCTTCAACGTCACATCACTTCCAGGGATGTACGCACCATTGGGGGCAAAAATCACCTTCATGCCTGTACGTGCATTGGGTGCGCCGCAGACAACTTGGATTTTCTCTATACCTGTATTCACAATACAAATTTGCAATTTATCGGCATCAGGATGTTTGGTCGCGCTCTCAACGTACGCCACCTTGAATGGGGCATAGATTTCACGCGGATCAGTGAGCTCTTCCAGCTCCAACCCTATCGCGGTTAAGGTGTCCGTAATTTCTGTTAGTGAGGCATCTGTTTCTAAATGTTCTTTTAACCAGCTTAATGTGAATTTCATTGTTCTATTTCCTTTATCTGCATCATATGTAAGCTGAAATTCAGCTTAATTCCAAGTGTTTTATATAGGTTTTGAGCGGGTAGGTTATTATTCTCAGCAAACCAATAAACCCGTGACCAATTTTGCGCCGTAGCTATCGCACGCAATTCCCAAATCAGGCGCTTCGCATAGCCACATTTACGATGCTCAGTCGCAATATAAATATCCTGCATATAACATGCTGGCTCAATATAACCCGTGGTTGCATGCACAACATAATGCAAAAACCCCAACAGCGCCCCTGTCTCGTCAAAACATCCTAGTCCACAAACAGATTCTTTTTTATGGCATAAACGGCGCCATGTTTCTGCTGTCACTTTATCCGCTATTTTATGCTCGCAATTTTCCTGCCACAGCGGCAGCCATTGATCATAGTCGCTGCGGTCAAGGGGGCGTATTGTCATGTGAAGATAAAACTTAATTACTTAGCGGGTTGGCCTGTTGCGGTATTGGGACGATCAAGGGGATCAAAACCATAATGGTTCAACCAACGTACATCACTATCGAAAAACGTACGTAAATCAGGAATACCGTATTTCAACATCGCCATACGATCAATCCCAAAGCCAAAGGCAAACCCTTGATATTCATCTGGATCAATGCCGCAATTGGTGAGAACGTTTGGATGCACCATACCGCTACCTCCAATTTCAAGCCAATCATCGCCTGCGCCAATTTTCAAGCCACCATCTTTACGTGAACAGCCAATATCAATTTCAGCGCTGGGTTCGGTAAACGGAAAGAAGCTTGGACGAAAACGTACAGGCAAATCCTTGATACCAAAGAAGGCTTGCGTGAAATCTTGTACGCATCCTTTTAGGTGTCCCATATGTATGTCTTTACCAATCACTAATGCTTCGACTTGGTGGAACATAGGCGTATGGGTTAGATCATAGTCGTGGCGATAAACGCGCCCCATGCTGATAATTTTAATGGGGGGCTTATTTTCCAGCATATAGCGCACCTGTACGGCGGATGTATGCGTACGCAGGACTTTTTTCTTATAGCCTTCTTCGGCTTCCTCATCATCAGGCAGGAAAAACGTATCTTGCATTTCACGCGCAGGATGCCCAACAGGGAAATTTAGCGCGGTGAAATTATGCCAATCATCTTCAATGTCTGGCCCTTCGGCGACCTCAAATCCCATGGACGCAAAAATCGTCACAAGCTCTTCCATTGTTTGGCTGATCGGGTGAATTTTGCCTTTGGCTTGCGGACGGATAGGCAAGCTGACATCCATTTGTTCTGTTGCGAGGCGTTGTTCAAGCACTTGCTTTTTCAAAGCCCGCTCTTGTCCTGCAATTAACGCGGCAATTTCATCTTTTAATAAATTGAGCGCCGCGCCTGTAGTTTTGCGCTCTTCTGGATCCATACCGCCCAAGGTCCTCATCAGACCTGTAATCTTGCCTTTTTTACCCAAAGCGTTCACACGCGCCGTATCCAAGCTAGTGAGGTCATTTGCAGCCTCAACCATGCTTACCAATTCATCTTTTAATTTTTGTACGTCAGTCATAATTATGTTTTAGCGTTTTGCGAAGGCTCGTGCAAGCCCCATTCATGCGCCAATATCGCAGGAAGCTCTTCTAACGTTTCAATCACGTAATCTTTCTTATATTTCTCCAGCCTTGATGGCGATAATAAACCGCCCGCAATAGAAATACCCAAAATATTAAGTTGTGTTGCCAATTGCGGTTCTTCGTGGCTGTCGCCTATTATAAAGGTATGCGCCGCCTCAAATCCATGTTCGCCCATATAATCCTGAACGCGCTCTAGCTTATTCGTGCCACTGGTGATGGCTTCGGGGTCTTGGTTGCCTGATATGACTTCAAAATAATCTGCGACACCCAGATGTTTTACATCAAGATCTAACGGTGCTTGGTTATAATTGCTCAAGATGATGCAATGCATATTGTGGGCTGTGCAAAAATCCAACGCCTCAATCGCGCCTTTCATTAAGATACAGTCTTGTTTGAGGGAGTCATATTTAGTGTGAAATATATCCGCCAGCTCACGGGTGTTTTTCAAATACTCGTCAACAGGCACACCCGCCTTTTCATAGAAGTGAATAAGGGGGAAGGTGAATTTCTCACGTAAAGAGTCTTTCGAAATCGGCTCAATATCAAAAAATTTCAAGCATTCATTTGTCGCGTCATAGGTTGCAGGAAAATCATCAAATAATGTTGAGTTCCAGTCAAAAACCGCGAGATATTTATTATTTGTCATGCGATGTTTATAACGCAATTACCTATAAAAGTAAGCTTAGATTTTATACTGGGTGTCTTGCGTTTGGATCTATAGAGTCCGGTTGCCAATCTGTCTGACCATAAACTATTATTTTATTATTCGGTTTAGATGAACGAGCACGTTTCATAGAGGCATCGCACATATTTACTAGATGACCAGCAGTACAAGCAAATGTTGTATATAATTTCTTTTCTAACGGAAGAGATTCTTGTTTTTCAACCTCTTGAATTGTTGCTTCAATACGTTCAGGTACCCACACCCCTTCAAGCTGCATCAGATCTGGATTCGCTAAGCGCAAAAATCCAGCACTCTTGACTAAATTCGCTACTTTCGAATATTCAGTAAATATTTCTTTTGGAGTAGATATCGCCTCCAGATCGCGGGCGCGAGCGAAATTCCTTGTTTGAAACATTGTTGCAACCATATGAATAGTATTTACTGCCCTAATAGAAACGTCCATCTCATACCTCATTTATAAAATCATTTACATAGAGATATAGATATTTTACGCTATGTCAATAAAAAAGCCCTCACGAGGGAGGGCGTTTTTAAAAATTCTATATGCGTACTTTAATTAAGCAGCGGCTTTTTCTGCTTTATCTAAGGCAGCTTGTGCTTGTTTTACGATGGCAGCAAAGGCGGCTTCGTCGCGAACAGCGATATCGGCTAAAACTTTACGATCTAAATCAATTTCGGCCAATTTAAGGCCATTCATGAAGATTGAATATTTCAATCCATGCATACGTGCCGCAGCGTTGATACGTTGAATCCATAGTGCGCGGAAATTACGTTTCTTTTGCTTACGACCGATATAGGCGTATTGACCTGCTTTTTCAACGGCTTGTACGGCTGTACGATAACAGTTTTTACGACGACCATAATAGCCCTTCGCTTTTTTGATTACTTTTGCGTGGCGTGCGTGTGAAGGAACGCCGTGATTAACTCTAGACATTATTTAGCTCCTTTTTTTGCTGCGCCTGCAATAGCCTGTAAGGCTTTTGATATATAAGTTGATTTACCCTTTTGCTTACGATTGTAAGGCAACCAGTTGCTCAAAACAATTTTTTGATCTGGTGCAGAGAGCAAGCCCATACGACGTGCTTTACGCTTCATCGATTTTGGTTTGTTCATCATCATGTGGGATGTAAAAGCAGAACCGGCCTTAACCTTGCCCTTGCTTGTGACTTTAAAGCGCTTTTTAACAGAGCTTTTCGTTTTCATTTTCGGCATTTCTATCTCCTTGAAAATAAAGTATTTTCTTTAAATATTACGTGTAATTGAGGCAGCCAATTTCGCCAAATCACACAAGTTAAGAGGTTTATAGCGGGAAACAGCCTAAGAATGCAAGGCTTTTTTAAGAGCGTTCAGGCGCGTAAACGCGCTACGCGGTGTTTCTTACGAAATATAAGGCTAAATCACTTATCCTCAATACGTGCCAGCGGGGTGGAGTATTGAATCTCCATATCCCATGGGAAATGTACCCATGTATCTTGAGTGAATTCAGTAATGAAAGTATCTGTTTGCCTTGCGCCCTTTGGCTTCACGTAGATACAGGCATAATGCGCATTGGGTAGGGTCTTACGTGCCAACTCAAAGGTTGTGCCTGTATCAACCAAATCATCAATAACGAGCCAGCCCTCTCCGCCACCTTCCATAGCAAAATCAGGTTTTTTTAGTACCTTGGTCTCACTCTGGTTTTTAACATCATAACTGGTGATGCAAAAGGTCTCGATGGTTAGGATTTCTAGCTCTCGTGCGATAATACAGGCGGGCACCATGCCACCGCGGGTAATAGCAATAATACCCTTCCACTTACCGCCGTCCAATGGCCCTTTGTTTAATAGCTTCCAAGCTAGTGCGCGAGTGGAGCGGTGGATTTCTTCCCATGTTACGGGATAGTTTTTGATGTAATCTTCTTCGGTACGCATGATATGCTCTTTATAATGTGTGATAAAACCTTGTATCGTCATGAAGACGACATTATTAAACACTATACGGTTTATTACTCTCATAACGAAATAAAAAGATTAGCCTCATGAAATTCATCCTCACCCTTTGTTTAATCGTCGCCTCTGCTCCTGCGTTTGCGCAAAGCATGGCCGAAAGTGTGATGGTGCAACCTGTTGGAACATACGACGGCCCATTACAAAAAACAGCGTCGCCTGTGTTGGTTGAGTTATTTTCCTCACAAAATTGCCCTGCTTGCCCCCCAGCCGATGAATATATGGAGCAATTATCAGAATCAAAAGGCGTCATTGCATTGTCATGTCATGTTGATTATTTTGGTAAAACCTCCGCCAATTTAGGCAAGAAATTTTGTACTAAACGTCAAACTAAATATGTTGAGCAGTTAGGGCGTAAATCGCATTTCACACCGCAAATGATGATTAATGGGCACATGAGTGAGATTGGGTATGAGGCCAGCAACGTCGCCGCTGCGATTGTGAAAGGCCGTGCCGAGCGCGTACAGGAAATTCAGATCAATGCCAAAGCAACGAACGTATTTGATTTTGCCATTCAAAAATCACTAAGCCCTGTAAATGCCAAGCTATGGGTTGCAGTCTATCAAAAACCAAAAACATTCACCGAGCGTGGACAGCCTGTGACTTATTATAATGTTGTTAAACATTTTATTCCGCTAGGGAACTGGAATGGTGGAAGTTACAAAAGTGGTGTTTCCCCCCTTATTGACGCCCAAAGCGCAGGCTTTGCTATTGTTGCGCAAGATATAACAAACGGTAAAATTTTAGCCGCTGGTAATTATAAACTCTAATGCGCTTCTGCCCAGCTTTGGCCTGTGCCCGCATCGGCGATTAAGGGGACATCTAAGTCAACGATGGTTTCCATGATGTGTTTGACCAGTTTAGACGTTTCCTCCAACTGCGCGTCAGGCACTTCGAAGATAAGCTCATCGTGAACCTGTAATAACATCTTCGCATCAAGATTATTTTTCACTAACTCACGCGGAATTTTACTCATCGCCATTTTTAGAATGTCCGCTGCTGTTCCTTGTAAGGGGGCGTTAATCGCGGCGCGCTCTGCGCCTTGTTGAACATTTTTCATCTTGTTATTGATATTAGGCGTATAACATTTACGTCCGAACAATGTCAGAACATATTCATGCTTATGCGCGAACTCTTTTTGTTCCTCCATGAAGGTTTCAATTTCGTGAAACGCATCCAAATATTTACGGATAAATTGATTGGCGTCGGCAGGATCACATCCCAGTTGCTTCGCCAACCCCCAACCAGAAATACCATAAATAATGCCAAAATTCACTGCCTTGGCTTGGCGACGTAAATCACCTGTAACCTCATCGAGTGGCACACCAAAGACTTGACTGGCCGTGAGGGCGTGAATATCAACGCCATCTTTAAAGGCTTGCTTCAAGGCCTTTACATTCGCCATTTCAGCAATTAAGCGTAATTCCACCTGAGAGTAATCCACCGCCAAAAGCGTATGCCCTGCCTCGGCAATAAACGCAGTGCGGATCTTACGTCCTTCTTCACTGCGGATAGGAATGTTTTGTAAGTTTGGATCACTGGATGCCAAGCGTCCCGTGGACGTACCCGCCATAGAGTACGAGGTATGAACGCGCCCCGTTTCAGGGTTTATTTGTTCCTGTAGCGCATCTGTATACGTGCTTTTCAATTTGGAAACGCCGCGCCATTCTAAAATATCAATTACAATTTGATGGCCTTGCGCGGAGAGTTTTTCAAGCGTGCCAACATCCGTTGACCATTGACCGCTTTTGGTTTTCTTACCGCCTGTCAAACCCATTTGATCAAACAAAATTTCACCAATTTGTTTGGGCGATCCGACATTAAATTCTGTCCCCGCTTGTTTTTGAATATCACGCTCTAGGGTGACAAGTTTTTTACCAAACTCTTCACTCATTGTTTTTAAGATAAGCGGGTCAACCTTGACGCCGTGCAATTCCATTTGACCAATCACAGGGATAAGCGGGCGCTCAATATCTTCATACACCGCCGCAACCTCTTCACGCGAGATACGCGGTTTTAATATATGATGTAGGCGGTGTGTGATATCCGCATCTTCGGCGGCATAATCCAGCGCTTTATCAAGGTCAACCTTATCAAAAGTAACTTGCGCTTTCCCCTTGCCTGCAACTTCTGAAAATTTAATCGGTTGATGGTCAAGCAAACGAGTAGACATGCCATCCATTGAGTTTGAGTGGCTGGTGCCATCAAGGCTATAAGAAAGAAGCATCGTATCATCACAGGGCGTCATGTGAATGTCGTGTTTTTTTAGCATCTGCCAATCATATTTGATATTTTGTCCAATTTTTAAAACAGCCTTGTCTTCCAATATTGGCTTTAAAATCTTCAACGCTTCATCAAATGGAATTTGTGTTAAATCACCTTTGCTTTCCCCCAGCAAATCAACTTCTTCAGGCATATGGGTGAGCGGAATATAAGCGGCTTTGCCAATCTCACTACAGATTGAAATTCCAACCAATTTTGCAATGGCAGGAGTGAGCGCCGTTGTCTCTGTATCAATCGCCAAGTGACGGGTT
>CALDHI010000093.1 GCA_937941545.1 uncultured Alphaproteobacteria bacterium | reverse complement strand
CATGGCAAGGCGCGGATTGAAGACATTGACGCCGCCAAAATGGGTGAGCATATGAGCGAGGGGCAAGTTGCGGTACTGGCTGGGTTTCAAGGGGTGACGGAGCGTAATCGCATTGCAACATTGGGGCGCGGGGGGTCAGATACTACGGCGGTCGCCTTGGCTGCGGCGCTGAATGCGGTGCGTTGCGATATCTATACGGATGTAAATGGTGTTTACACAACAGATCCGCGTATTGCGAAAAAAGCGAAAAAAATTGATAAGATTTCTTATGAAGAAATGCTGGAGCTGGCGTCATTAGGGGCTAAAGTCTTGCAGACACGTTCCGTTGAAATGGCGTATAAACGCGATATTCCTATTCAAGTTCTATCAAGTTTTGAGGACACAATAGGTAGTGATTTACCTGGTACATTGGTAACAAGAGAGGAAGATATAATGGAAAAGTATGTTGTGAATGGGGTTGCCTTTGATAAAGGCGAAGCAAAAATTACGGTGCTTGATGTTCCCGACAGCCCCGGTATTGCCGCGGATGTTTTTGGTGCGTTGACGGATAATGACATAAATGTGGATATGATTGTTCAAAATGTTTCTGCGGACGGAAAGGTGACAGACATCACCTTCACATCTCCCACGGGTGATGCGGACAAAGCGGTTGCATGTTTAACTAAGATTGACGGCCTTAAAACCGCAACAATCAAAGTGAATAAGGACATTGTGAAAATTTCTGTGGTGGGTATTGGTATGGTGTCCCACGCGGGGGTTGCGAAAACGATGTTTGAAACTTTGGCTGCAAAAGGGATTAATATCCAAGTGATTGCCACATCAGAAATTAAAATCAGTGTTATTATTGATAAAGAATATCTTGAATTGGCGGTGCGCGCCTTGCATACGGCATATGGATTGGACAATGAAGAAGTAGCGTAAAATCAATAGTTTAAAGTAAGTCTTTAAGATATTAAATATATGCTATATACTTTGCCATTATGATTGAAACGCCTGCCTCAAAATCGCCCCCTAATCTTGATCTGGATAGTTATTCAGACATGTCCGTTGGGCAAATTTTACAAAAAACACGCGAGCATTATGGGCAGACCTTAACCGAGGTTGAGGGCAACCTGCGTATTCGTGCCTCGCAATTGGATGCGCTTGAAAAGCTAAAGCTGGATAAATTGCCGGGGCGTGTGTATGCCATTGGCTTTGTGCGCTCATACTCCGAGTATCTTGGGCTTGATGGCGATAAGATGGTGCAATTGTTCAAGGCGCAATCTGTGGGTAAAAAGGCAAAGCCTAATCTGCAATTCCCTGTGACCTATACGGAAAATAACAATCCTAATGTTGCTTTTATTTTATTGTCCTTATTGGCGTTGATATTTGTTATCTCTTATATGTCCATGTATCACGCCCCCGCGCAGGTGAAGGAAACAATCCCGCCTGTGCCAGCAAGCTTCCAAAAAACGAATGAAGAATTATTAAAACCGCCAGAACCTAAAAAAGAAAATTCTGTCTTGGCTGAAAAGAAAGCACCCGCTTTGGAGTTGGTGATTACGCAAAATAGCTGGGTTGAAATAAAGGACGCATCAGGTAAAAAGCTGATTAGTCAGGTTCTTAAGCCAGGCGATAGATATATCGTACCAGATGAAGAAGGCCTTATCCTAACAACAGGTAATGCAGGTGGCGTTGATGTTTACTTGGCGGGTGAAAAATCTGGCTCTGTTGGCCGTGCCGCGCAAGTTAAGCGTAATGTGAAACTCATCCCTGAAAGCTTTAAAGGGGAATAACCCATAAAACGTCATTGCCTGAATACCGAAGAAATTTTAAGGCAATCTATTTTTGTTTAGAGAGTTTCCCTTAGAATTTATTTCATAAATTCAGGGAATGACAAATCTGTTTAGATATTGTAAAACTCTGTTTATGAGTATGGATCATAATAGTGTTAGACCTTGGCGGATGATTGATCGCCGTAAATCCAGAAAAATCTGGGTGGGTGATGTACCTGTGGGGGGAGATAGCCCCATTACTGTGCAATCTATGACGAATACCCTTACCACGGATGTAAAAGGTACGATTGAGCAAATACGGGCGCTTGAAGTGGCGGGAGCAGATATAGTACGCGTGTCTTGCCCTGATGAGGCCTCAAGCAAAGCGTTAAAAGAAATTGTACCCGAAGTCACCGTACCGATTGTGGCCGATATTCATTTTCATTATAAACGCGGGATTGAAGCCGCTGAGAGCGGCGCGGCGTGTTTGCGTATCAATCCAGGGAATATTGGGAATGAAACGCGTGTAAAAGAAGTTATCAAAGCCGCAAAAGACAATAACTGCTCTATGCGGATTGGCGTGAATGCAGGCTCATTAGAAAAAGACTTGCTAGAGAAATATGGCGAGCCTTGCCCTGATGCGATGGTCGAAAGTGCGTTACGCCATATTCGTATCTTAGAAGACCATGATTTCTTTAATTTTAAAATCTCCTGTAAAGCCTCTGACGTGTTCATGGCGTGCGCGGCATATCAACAATTAAGCGAGGCTTGCGATTACCCCCTTCATGTGGGGATTACCGAAGCAGGGGGCTTGCGTACAGGGACGATTAAATCAGCGATTGGTATGGGCAATCTGCTCTGGGCGGGGATAGGCGACACCATTCGCGTGAGTTTAAGCGCCGACCCCGTTGAGGAAATTAAAGCTGGGTTTGATATATTAAAAAGCCTTGGTCTGCGTCATCGTGGCGTCAATGTCATTTCGTGCCCGTCTTGCGCGCGTCAACAATTCCAAGTGATTGATACGGTGGCAAGATTAGAAGAGCGCATCGCGCATATTACCACGCCCATGACGGTCTCGATTATCGGTTGTGTCGTCAATGGCCCCGGCGAGGCGCTGATGACCGATATTGGTTTAACGGGAGGCGGCGCCAATAATCATCAAATCTATGTTGGCGGTGACAAAGCGCACCGTTTCCACGCGGGCGACGCCGATATCGTTGACCATATTGTTCAGATGATAGAAGCGAAGGCAGAGGAGCTAGATAAATTGAAACCTGTTGAGGCGGCCTAGTTTCTTATAATTTGTACTTTGTATCATTTGCTGATTGGAAGTAAAAACATTCATCCCTGCTTTGTTTTTCAAGCGTGCCTAAAACACGCGCTCTAGGTGATAGGTAATTTTCACAATCCAAGCTATCAATAAAATCAAATGTTGTCAAAACGCTGTTGTTTGTGACACATGCTTAGGCATGGTAAAAAATAATTTTAGGTATCTTTTTGAAGTACTGCGTCTATCCCAATGCTCGTGACGGTAAATTCCAACCATCGCAGAGACCATAATAAATAGAGTGCAGCTAAATCCAATATAAGAACCAACTAGGGCATCATAGAGTAACCAAAGAAGAGAGCATATGATTTGTACTCTGGCAATTAAAGGGCGGTTGTTTCTCTGGAGAAAAGCTAAACTCATTATTGTGCCGCCAACCATGGGGATTGCATCGTACCAAAACGCGAAAAAATAAAGACCGATACTCCATGATAAAAGAACAGAGCCAACAATAACATAAGGGACGAAGCGTTCTTGAACGAAAATCAAGCCACCATCTCTGAGCGCCGAGCATAAATTGAAAATAGCGCCAAGAGGTGCACCCAGCATGAAGTATTGTGCGGACCATAGTGCGTAAGATGGTATATTCATCATAAGAATGTGCCGAGGACTTTTCAGTTGCCATGTAATGATGTTGATACAAAGACCACATAACCCAACCACTTGCGCCCATATGAACATATTATCAAACATGGGCTACCTCTTTTGAAGGGGATGAAGGTAGAGTGAATAATAATTTGAAGAAACTCATAGGCGAGCGCTTTAAATCCCAATTTTCATGGCGGCGCATACCTAGAATAGAGGACGTGATTATTAGGCTTGCACTTATTACACCCATATATGAGTAAATCATGACGCCATAAGCAAGCAGGAAACAGTTACTTAAAATGCCCGCGCGTGCATAGGCGGGACGATTGTTTCGATATAATAATAAGGATAGATTAACAATAGTTCCGCAAATGAGAATAAGGACATCATACCAATGCTGAAAAAAATACAATCCCATTCCCCAACTGCAACAGACGGAGAAGGCTATCATATAGAGGGTATATTTTTCTTTCAGGAAAGAAATGCCGCTATCTCTTAAAACAGCGCAGGTATCTATAATAGCAGCCAACGGTGCGCCAAGCATCAAATATTGAATGGCCATTAATGATCGACCTGGTATGTGGGTTATAATCATATGTCGTGGATTCTTAAGTTGCCACGCGAAAACATTAATACAAAGGCCACATAACCCAACCACTTGCGCCCCTATGAACATATTATCAAACATGGGCGACTGCCTTTGAAGAGGATAAAGGTAGGGTGAATAGTAATTTGAAGAAATTAAGAGGGGAGCTTTCCATGTTCCAGTTTTCATGACGCGCCATGCCGATGATGGAAGAAACAATGGTCAATGTATCGCATGCCAGTCCCATGTACGCGCCAACTGTCATGTTATAACAAGCCCATAAAAGGCAACCTACGATTATGGCGCGCACGTATAAAGCCCGATTGTCTTTATTGATAAGTAAAACAACACTTGTCGTTGATGCGCCCATGAGCGGAATGAGTGCGTACCAAGCCGTTAAATTGTAAAGCCCAATACTCCATATCATAACAAGGTAAAATCCAAGGACGTATGGCAGTTTACTTTGGGGAAGAAAGCTTATAACAAGGCTTTTGAGTGCGCCACCAGCATTGGCTATTGCGCCCATTGGCGCGCCAAGCAACGTATATTGCGTAGCCCATAGAAGGCCACCGGGTACACCGCTTAATATTATATGTTTGGGATTTTTAAACTGCATAGAAATGACACCGCATGACATCGCCATGAATCCTGCTATCTGCGCCCATAGAAATGGGTTATCAAACATATTTCCCTCAATGTTAAGAAACTCCTGAATCATCCGTGTTTTTAGCCCTTTTTAAATGCCCAATATCCTGTTATTACTATGCTCTTAATTGATTAATTTTTTATGAAATACACTCATGGCTCTTATTGATAATTTACAGACTATTAAACGTCGTCACGAAGAACTGGCTCAACTTATGGGCGAGCCGGGGATTGACGGCAAGCAAATGGTGAAACTCGCCAAGGAGTACGCGGATCTTGATCCTGTGGTTGAAACAGTCAATGCGTACGAAAACGCGCTAAACGAAAAAGAAGATTTGGCCGAGATGCTGGCTGATCCTGAAATGAAAGCCATGGCAGAATCTGACATGGTGCGCATTAATAAAGAAATCCCCGCGTTAGAAGACAAAATCCGCCTTGCCCTTATTCCCAAAGACAGCGCCGATGAAAAGAATGCTATTCTTGAGATACGCGCAGGAACAGGCGGAGACGAAGCCGCTTTGTTCGTCGCTGATTTATTCGGTATGTATGAAGGCTACGCCCGTAAGCAAGGCTGGAAGCTCGAAGTAATGGAAGCCTCCCCGAGTGATATTGGCGGGTATAAAGAAATTATAGCCGAGGTGCGCGGCGCCAGTGTGTTCTCTCGCTTAAAGTTTGAATCAGGTGTGCATCGCGTACAGCGCGTACCAAAAACAGAAACCCAAGGCCGTGTCCATACGTCTGCCTCCACTGTGGCGGTATTACCAGAAGCAGAAGATGTTGATATTGTGCTAGAAGATAAAGATTTGCGGATTGATACCTTCCGTTCGCAAGGAGCGGGAGGGCAGCACGTGAATACGACTGATTCTGCTGTACGTGTGACGCATCTTCCCACGGGTTTGGCAGTAGCTATTCAGGAAAATAAATCTCAGCATAAAAACAAAGACCGCGCGATGAGCCTGTTGAAATCGCGTCTTTATGATATGCAACGCCAAGAGTTGGATGATGCCCGCGCCGCCGATCGTAAAGATCAGGTTGGAAGTGGCGACAGGTCAGAACGTATTCGTACGTATAATTACCCACAAAGCCGTGTGTCTGACCACCGCATTAACCTTACCAGTCACAATTTAGACGGCATTATTGCGGGCGATGGCTTAGATGAGATTGTTGAAGCGCTTATTGCCAACGATCAAGCCACTAAACTGGCTGATTTAGACGTTTAGAGCCTGAATTATGCGTTTAAATGATTTATACCTCACATTTAAGCGTGAATTCACGAGTAAAAGATTTGAAAATCCTAATTTAGAAGCGAAATCTTTAATTCAAAGCGTCTTAAATCTAAATAACACTGATTTTATCCTAAAATCAGATAAAAACTTAAGCAAAGAAGATATAGATAATGCCGATCGCGCTTTAAAACGTCGCCTTGCGGGAGAGCCTTTATCTAAAATTTTAGGGATAAAGGAATTTTGGGGGCTGGAATTTACCGTCAATGAACATGTCCTCGATCCACGCCCTGATACAGAAACGCTTATTGAAGCTGTGCTTGATTATGTAGATAATAAAGACGTACCCATTAAGATCCTTGATTTGGGCACTGGGACGGGATGTATTCCTATTGCCTTGCTGTCCGAGTTTCCGAATGCGGTTGCCTTCGCGGTAGATAAAAGTGCGGACGCGCTGTCTATTGCGGCGCAAAATGCGGCAAATCACAAAATGAGCAATCGCATAACGTTTATCGAGAGCGATTGGTATGGCGGCATACCCCATCAACAATTTGATATCATCGTATCGAACCCGCCTTACATTGTAGAATCAGATATCGCTATTTTGTCAAAAGAGGTAAAGAATCATGACCCTCATATGGCGTTATTTGGGGGAGAAAGTGGCCTTGAATGTTATAAAAACATATTTTATTCATTAAATAAGTTTTTAATACCCGATGGACGAGCGTTTTTTGAAATCGGTGCGAATCAGCTAAATGACATCATGCGACTCGTGGACGAATCTAATCTTTTATACTGCGAATCGAGGGCGGATTTAGTAGGGATTCCGAGGGTTGTAGAAATCTGCTGTGGGGATAAATAAATCTTTTTTCTCTTGTGCTGTTGTGGTGAAAATCAAATCAAAGTTATGGTTGTCTTGTTCAAAAGATAAAACGCATTAACAATATTAAGATTAAAAAATATTATGAAATGTGTATAAAATGTTTGGTAGCTGTACGTTAATCATGTAGAGTTGTACGTGTGTATGATTCTGTGAATAACTTACATATTTTCGGAAAATAAAAAATTCGATTCAAACAGAACATATGATAACGGGAACCAAAATAAAAAAGAGAGTTTAGTCAAATGAGAAATGGCACATCAAATAATAAACGGTCAAGAAGCCGTAATAATCGCGGTAACAATAAAGGTGGGCCTAATCGTGCGCAGGTTTATGATAGTAATGGGCCAGAGGTACGCATCCGCGGTACAGCCTTCCAAATCTCTGAAAAATACGAAGCGCTTGCAAAAGACGCACGTTCAGCAGGTGATTGGGTGTTAGCCGAAAGCTACTTGCAGCATGCGGAACATTACCAACGTATTATCTCTGAAATTAATGCACAGAACGCCATTAAGAATGACGTACGTCATGAGCAGAACGAAAAGACAGCAAAGCCTGTTCATAACAAGCAAGAGCAAAAAGATGATTTGTCTTTACCTTCCAGCATCTTAGGTGGTGAAGTTAAAGTTGATGCTGAGCCTGTACGTGAGCTAGCCGAAGCCTAATATCTTTTTAATTTATTGATTTTAATCAAGGCAGGTTTTCCCTGCCTTTTTTATTGTTTTGAGGGTGTATAGGTATTAAACTATATTAATAAATATGGAGTATCAAAATGGACTTTGAAAAATTTACTGAAAAATCACGTACATTCATGCAACAAGCGCAAACGCTTGCTGCGCGCTCTAACCATCA
>CALDHI010000092.1 GCA_937941545.1 uncultured Alphaproteobacteria bacterium | reverse complement strand
TAAGGCGACATATATTGCGGCTTTTTGATATTAATCGCGCAGTTATTCTTCGTCGCGGAGTCTGCCATGGCTTTCACCAAGTCCGTCTGACGCGCCAAAAACGCAGGAATTTGAACAACATCAACGACCTCGGCGACTGCGTCACATTGGTCAATCTCATGGACATCCGTGATAATCGGCACGTTATCAAACTCGGCCTTAACCTTTTGGAATATACGCATCCCCTCCTCCAGCCCCGCCCCGCGATAGCTATGGATGCTGGAGCGGTTCGCCTTGTCGTAACTGGCCTTGAACACAAACGGAATACCTAGCTTGTCGGTGAGTGTTTTATAGACCTCAACCGCCTTTAAAGTAATGTCCTCGTTCTCAAGCACGTTAAGCCCACCAAACAAAACCATCGGCTTGTCATTGGCACAGAGTATATTTTGAATTTTTGCTGTTTTCATGAATATTATTTTAAACAATTTAGTCGATATATAAAAGCATTATCGTCATTGCGAGTCTTTATGGAATAAAGGCGAAGCAATCTAGAGCGTTAAAGTGCAGATTATGGATTGCCGCGTCACTACGTTCCTCGCAATGACGTGGCAAGAAGAATATAAAACCTTATCAAGTCAGCAAACGCGCTAATTTGAAAATAAAAGACTGCTATGTTTTAATGATTGAAATCATCTTTTAATAACCAAACTAGGAATCACCTATGACAAATAAATATCAAAAAATAAATACTAATATGCTATATTTTCGATTAAACAAAAACATCAAAACCCGCTCTCTATTCATTAACGCTCATGAATATAATTTTAAAGAAATCAAATCAAACGATGAATATAATAATTTTCAAAGAAACATACAAAATGAAACGGCAACCATTCAAAAAATGGGAGAATGTTTATTTAAAGATCAATTAAATGGTGACTTTTTAGATAATAATTTTGATGAACAAACGTATTTGCAAACATCAAATTTTTCTTTAGTAGCTAAAAACCAATGCAACTTTAGATTAATAGTGAGATTAGGAAACGAAGATATTGGCCCAGACACTAGTTGCATAAGTGAATTAATTCAGCTTTTAAATAAAATTAATCATGATGTCACCTTAATTCAAAAACATATATAAACAAACCTAAACAAACCGCCCCTGGGCTATCGCTGCCTCAATAAAGCTCGTGAATAGCGGATGAGGTTCAAACGGTTAGTTCTGGGTGATATTGCACTCTAATGAACCATGGGTTCTATGCTAAATAAAAAGCCACAAAGCATTATTTTTTATTTAGCCGCCACGTGGTGACAACTTTAAATATTCTGTCGGCATACGAGCGATTCTAGAATTACTAACATTAGGACGCTTTACGCCTGCCTCAAAAAGATCTTGCGTGTTCACTGTTGCTACAAAAGCACTCATCACCCTAGCTTTACCTCTTGGAATTGAGGGTTGTCCATGAAAGCATCTGGCAGAAAATAAATTGGTTTCATAATCTGATACCGCGTCAATTTCATGTGAACTTGGTTTTTTATTGGCAATTGTATACTCGGTAGAGGCATAATTGGATGTTATATAAACATTGCACATCAGTCCGTAGAAATTATCCACTGGATCAAAATGCCAAATACCCGCAGGATGATCAAGATATCCCTCAAACTGTCTAGCCACCAGCATAAACGATTTATGAAGTAAAAATGGGCTATTCTCATACTCAAAATCTAAGGTAGCCTGAGCAGATTCAGTAAATTGCTTAAAATCACGAGGTAATGACAGATTATTTTGAAGAGGTTTTTTTACTCGAACTTCACCAGCTGTAGTAGGGAAGGAAAGTTGATCAAATGTTGCCCTATCTTCTATGGCCTTCACTTTTCGTGGTGCCTCCAAAGGCATGTTAAGATAGGCTTTATAAGGGAGGTCAAATGATGGTGGCAAATCATCATCGGCAACATGCCCCCGTTCCTCATAGCTAATCAAACCTTTTGAGGGTCTAATAATTATCGGTTTTTTTGAACTTACAATGCTTGGAGCATTTAATATTGTTCTTTACTCATAAGAAGCATATAACACAACAATTGCATTATGCAAACAAATTAAACCAACCGCCCTTGCGTTATCGCCGCTTCAACAAAACTCGTGAATAGCGGATGTGGCTCGAACGGTTTTGATTTTAGTTCTGGGTGATATTGTACGCCAATGAACCATGGGTGGTCATTACGCTCGCAAATCTCTGGCAGACTACCATCGGGTGATGTGCCTGACATGATGAAGCCGTTTTCTTCTAATTTATCTTTATAATTGATGTTCACTTCAAATCTATGACGGTGACGTTCTGAAATCGTGTTTTCACCATATATCTCAGCTACTTTTGAGCCGTTCTTAAGGTTGGCTGTGAACGCACCAAGGCGCATTGTGCCGCCCAAATCTTCTTCTCTGGAGCGTTTTTGCTGCGTATTGCCTTCCGTCCATTCGGTCATCAGGCCAATAACATGCTCGCCCTCTTCACTGAACTCAGTCGAGGTCGCATTTTCCACGCCCACCAAGTTACGTGCGGCCTCAAGAACAGCCACTTGCAACCCTAAACAAATACCGAAATATGGGATTTTCTTCTCACGGGCATATTGCGCGGCCTTAATCTTACCTTCAACGCCACGCTCCCCAAATCCACCGGGGACAAGGATACCGTTCACACCATCCAATTCATGGGCGATATCGCCGTCCGATTTATCAAACAAGGTCGCCTCAACAAACTTGATATTCACCTTTACTTTATTGGCAATACCCCCATGGGTCAGCGCCTCATTGAGGGATTTATAGCTGTCATTCAGGTTCGTATATTTACCCACCACGGCAATCGTCACTTCGCCTTCTGGGTTTTTAATGCGGCGCATGATGCGCTCCCATTTCTCTAAATCAGGTTCTGGCGCGTCCGTAATGCCAAAAGCATCCAAAACTTGCGTATCCAAACCCACCGCGTGATAGGTCAACGGCACTTCGTATATGCTGGAGGCATCAAGCGCAGGGATAACTTTTTCCTCGTCAATATTACAAAACAGCGAAATTTTACGCAGTTCTTCTTTCGGCACTTCGCGATCAGAACGGCAAAGCAAGATACGCGGGCGAATGCCCATCCCCATCAGCTCTTTAACGCTATGTTGCGTTGGTTTGGTCTTCAGCTCTCCCGCCGCCGGGATATAGGGTAATAATGTTACATGAATGAACAAGGCACGCTCGCGCCCCATCTCGTTACTAAACTGACGAATCGCCTCAATGAAAGGCAGGCTTTCAATATCGCCGACCGTTCCGCCAATTTCACATAGGACAAAATCAGCAGTGCCGTCTTTTTCACGGATAAAATCTTGAATT
>CALDHI010000091.1 GCA_937941545.1 uncultured Alphaproteobacteria bacterium | reverse complement strand
CGCTGATGACTATTGGAATGAAGTCAGATGATGAGGAAACGCTTGTTGTGCTCTCATCAATGGGGCGCCCGAAACGTTTACGCCAATAATATATCGCTGAATCGTTTACTTCAAAACGCTGCGCAACAGATGCAACGCTCATCCCATCAACATAACTTGCCGCAACAATTTGCTTCTTAAATTCCTCATTGTACTGACGCCCCATGCTTAACACCCTTTTTCAATTACTCTCAAAAGGATTATAAATTAGAGCTTCTGAAAGAGTAAGGCGCATCAGACCAGACGCTTACGATATAACGCGCAAAAAAATCATAGATTAAATTATAATTTGAATATATTCTTGTCAAATTAGCGTAGTTACGCGTAAATAAAGTAGTTTCATGTATTAACTCTTATTACTCAAAAGGACGTCAAAAATGAACCTTTCAAACGACACTTTACAAACATTTAAAACCCAAAAAAACGTCAAAACACCTCAATATGATCGATCAAATGTTACGTGCGGTATCATGCATATGAGTATTGGCGGATTTCATCGATCACACCAAGCAGTTTATATTGATAGAATTCTCTCAAACGAAAATAATCAATGGGGAATATGTGCTGTTGGCATTATGCCACAAGACAAAGACAATATTACAAACTTACAAAAACAAGATAACCTTTATACTGTTTTAGAAAGAAGTGCTCAATCTGATGCAGCGCACATCATCGGTTCTATTATTGAAGTCATACACGCACCGTCTTGCCCACAAACAGTTTTAGAGCGCTTATCTAACGAAGAGATAAAAATATTATCTCTTACCATTACTGAAAAAGGTTATTGTTACGATAGCGATAGAAATTTAAATCAAGAAAACGAATTAATTAGGCACGACATAAAAAACTTAGATAGCCCTAAAACAGCCATTGGTTATATCGTGTCTGGTCTAAAAAACAGAAAAGACCAGAACAAAAATCCATTCACTGTAATGTCGTGTGATAACTTACCGGAAAATGGAAACGTAACAAAAAAAATAGTTTTACAATTTGCAGACCTCATTAATTCAGACTTATGTAAATGGATAAAAAATAATGTTTCTTTTCCAAATTCAATGGTTGATCGAATTACTCCCGTTACAACAAATGAAATCATAAAGACAATTGAAACAAAATTTGATATTAAAGATAAATGGCCTGTTGTCTGTGAGGATTACATACAATGGATACTGGAAGATAATTTTTGTGATGGACGTCCCCCGCTTGAAGACGTTGGCGTACAAATAGTTGCCAATGTTGATCCTTACGAAAAAATGAAAGTTCGTTTGCTAAACGGCTCACACTCCGCCCTTTCATACATCTCTTATTTAATGCAATACCGCGAAGTTGATATAGCAATGAGCGATTCTTTAATTTCTAATTTTATACGATCTTATATGGATAACGATATCACACCAACGCTGCCAGAGGTTCCTGGCATTGATTTAAACGCTTATAAAAATAAGTTGATCGAAAGATTTTCTAATCCTTCTATATCTGATCAAGTACAACGTTTAGCGGAAGATGGGTCACAAAAAATCCCTAATGCAATTATTCCTTGCCTCATACATCAGTTAGAAAAAGATGGATCTTATGAGTTTATAACTCTGGCCTTAGCTGGATGGTTCAAATATCTTACTGCAACTGATGAACAGGGCGCTAGAATCGAAATTAATGATCCCCTTTCAGATACATTAATTTCGTCTGCAAAACTAAGCACACAAAACCCCACTCCCTTACTCAAAATTGAAGAAATTTTTGGAATAAATCTCGCTCATAACGATAACTTTGTTCAATTACTCACAAGTACGTTGGAACAGATCAACACTAACGGTATGAAAAACACATTACAGTCCATTGTGAAAAATTAGAACTTTAGAAAAATGGCTCATACACACAAAACCCAAAATAAGGATAATATAAAATTATCCAATGTATGTTTTTACATCAGAAATCACAGATTTAATTCCTTCAAAATCACTAAAACTTAGCCTTCTTTTTTCACTATATGTATAGATTCTTTGTTGAATACCTATGATGATAGGTTGACATGAGCACATACATGGCGGTTCTTCTAATCTGTTTTTGATTAAAGTCACTATTTGAATAAGAATTGCACATACGCCTAATTATCTATTCTTAAACTTTATTATTGCTACAGGATTCAAAGTGGCGTAAGAGAGTAGTCAGGGAGTAAATACGCACACAATCACTAAGCTTGGCTTTTCTCACACTCAGAGAATTATATTGCTGTGTACAGATAACGAACACTCAGACAGATTGGCCCCAAATGGCTGTTTATTATTTTATGACGCCAGCAACATTACTGCTTCTCCTCCATACAACTTACAACATAACGCTCAATCTTATTTTAATTAGGGCACAAGGATATATATTATGACGATAACTAGCTTTCACCATTTGGATCTTGCGCAAGAGCTGACACGCGCCCTTGATGAGAATAATTACAAGACACCCACGCCCATCCAGATGAGTGCCATCCCCTCTTTGCTTGAGAAGCGAGATTTTTTGGGTATTGCACAAACCGGTACGGGTAAAACGGCGGCCTTTGCGTTGCCCATTTTGCATCAGCTGTTCACAGAACCCCGCACGCCTAAACCGTGCACAACACGCGCCTTAGTCCTTGCCCCAACAAGAGAGTTGGCGATTCAAATTGCGGATAATTGTGAAATATATGCGCAGCATCTTTCATTACGTCAGGTCACAATTTATGGGGGCGTAAAGCAAAAACCACAAGTCCAAGCCATGTCCCAAGGCGTTGACTTACTCATTGCTACGCCCGGTCGATTGCTTGACCTTATGCAACAAAGTCATATTGATTTGAGCATGGTAACGCATTTGATTTTAGATGAAGCAGATCGCATGTTGGACATGGGCTTTGTGCGTGATATCAAGAAAATTATGCTTACAATTCCAAAGAAAAGGCAAACGCTGCTCTTTTCCGCAACAATGCCGAGCTCTATCAACAGATTGGCTGGTAGCCTACTAAATGACCCAGTGAAGATTGATGTCACGCCCGAGGTTGTTACAGTTAGAAAAATAAAGCAAACCCTGTACAAGATTTCTAAAAAGCACAAACGCGCATTATTAGCGACGTTACTTCAAAATGAAGAAATATCTAAGACAATTATTTTTAGTCGAACCAAACATGGTGCTAATCGTATTGTAAAAGAGCTGGAGCATGAGGGAATTACGACTGCGGCTATTCATGGGAACAAATCACAAACAGCGCGACAAAAAGCATTAGAGGCTTTTAAAAAAGGCGAGATTAGAACCTTAGTTGCAACAGATATTGCGGCGCGTGGTATTGATGTCGATAATATTAGTCACGTGATAAATTATGACCTACCATCCGAGCCAGAAAGCTATGTGCATCGTATTGGTCGTACGGCACGCGCAGGCACGAAAGGATCGGCCATTTCATTTTGCGATGAAGGTGAAGGAAAGCTTTTAGGTTTGATTGAAAAAATTATTAAGTTTCAAATCCCCCTATTAAAAACGCCTGAGCTTCTAAAGCTAGAACCTCTAGAAAAAGAAACGAAAGAGCGTAAAGTTGCAGTTAAAAAGAAAACCAATAATGCGTTTCAAAAGAGTAAAATCAAGAAACAACGCACCCGTCTTGGAAAAAATAGAAGATAATATTTATTATAATATTAGATAGGATTTAGATTACTATATTAGATTATTTATGACTGCACATACAATTTTTTATCATTTCCTAATGATTTATAGATGCGTATCAAGGGTACCTTATCACAAGCCGGTAATGAAATCAGAACACAGCAGATGCATAAACTCATTCAGAACCCATTCTATTTTGGTGAGATGTTAATCAAGACCAAACAATACCCACATAAGTATGAACCCTTAATAAGTAGAGCGATGTTTAATCAATGTCAGAAGGTTCTTAACACTCGAGGTAATACCAAAGCTGTAAAAGAAACCAAATACCCATTTTTATATCGCGGCCTCATTACTTGCGGTGTTTCTGGTAGACAAATAACATGTGACTTAAAGAAAGCTAGATACTTCTATCTGATATGTCGTGACCCAGATGATGTAGGTAAGAAGATTTGGATTAAACAAGAAAGTGTTGATAAGCAGATAAGACGTGCTCTATTACCCCTACAGTTCTCAAAACGCTTCATGACAGAGGTTCATAACTATATTGACGAATCTGATAATACTGAAAATTTAATATGTAAAAATTTGAATAATGAAGTAAATCACTTAGATAAACAGGTTGATAAACTCACCCAGTTATTATTAGACGATTCTATCACCCAAGATATCTATCAGCGTAAAGTAAGTGTGTTACATCAAAAGCGTGATGAAACGTTATCAATCATAGATGGATATGACACTGGAAACGACGACCTATCAGAAGCGTTGAAAGTGTTACTCACATTATCTAACAGTGAGTTTGCGCTGTTTAATAGTTCGAAAACTGCTGTAAAGCGTGAATTACTGTTTTGCTGTTTTCGAACTTGCAGATAACACGCTGTAAGCTAGGGTATACCTTGCGTGAGCCATTCTTAAGTGTACGTAATTTAGGTGGAAATCTTCTTTGGCGTCCGTACGGGATACGCACTCAAAATATAACTAATTGATTATAAATAATATTTCACTTGGTAAAAATTGCAAGGCCACCAAAAAGGCCACCTTCTAATTCTAAGAGCCCTAAGCACACTTATGTATTACCGCCGAAACTTCTTGAGTTTATCTCAACAATAATGATTAATAAATTTGGCTTATGGGTAGATTTATTATTGCGCTATCGCAATTTAAGCAAAAAATGTCGGTGATGTTGTACTGACAATATTAAAAACCTTTATGCGTGTGTAAAACACTTTCCAAAATACATAAGAGTGCCCATAAGCCAATTTAAAAAAGAGCGCGGTATGTCACATTTAAAGCAGTTAAAAAGTTGTAACAATTTGCATGGTCTTGCAGGGCTACTTGGCTATGAGCCCAAAAGTTTATCATATATTATTTATAAAATACCCGAGGATCAAAAATATAAATCGTTCAAAATACCAAAAAAAAATGGTGGTGTGCGCGAAATTAAAGCACCACATGACAGACTTAAAAATCTGCAAAA
>CALDHI010000090.1 GCA_937941545.1 uncultured Alphaproteobacteria bacterium | reverse complement strand
AGGGGGCCCGCAGGAATAGTTTTGCCGTTGCCAAAATTACTGGCGCGGTCAATGACCAAAAACGTTGCGTCTTTATGCAGGCTGTTATTTTGTAAACCGTCATCCATAATAATAAGATCACTGCCCATGCCTTGCGCCATTTTTGCGCCTTGCGCGCGGTTGCTACACACGATGGTTGGCGCGTGTTGTGCCAGCAAATAAGCCTCATCCCCAGCCTCGCCTATATTATAATGCTCTAAATCAACAACGAAGGCATCGTTGCTTTCGCCGCCGTAGCCCCGCGTTAGAAAGATGGGGGTTTTAGCAAGGTTATTTGCTTGAATAATTTTCATGAGCGCGATGGCTGTGGGTGTTTTACCGCTGCCACCTGCCACGGCGTTACCCACACATATGACATTGGCGTTTGATTTATAAGGACGCCCCTGCGTGGCTTGGTAGAGTCTATGCCCTAATTGATAGAGCCATGAAACGGGAAGCAACAATAACGCTTGCCATCCCAAAGGCGCGTACCAGAATGAGGGTGTTTTAAACGGCATGATCCGCATCCTGTTTGAGGGCGATATCAAGATGGGGGGTAAGCTGTTCCATCACAATATTAATCACATTGGTTTTTGTTTGTGCGTAGGCGTAAGACGTATTGATAGCCTCGGTCACAAGAGAGGATTCGCCTAATAAATTACGCAATGTATTGAGCAATTCGGTTTTATCATCCATTTGATAGGCCGCATTTTGTCTAAACATATCGTCAAATAAATCTTGTTGATATTGCACGTTAGGCCCTGTCAAGACAACGCATTTCATTTGCGCGGCCTCAATGGGGTTATGCCCACCGCCGCCATCATCGCTGAACGAGCGGCCGATCATGGCGATATCCGTTATCGAATAAAACATCCCCAACTCACCCAAAGTGTCGGCGATATAGATGTCCGTATTTTTCTCAGGCAACGTTGATGCATCTCCGCGTAAAATAGAATGCAATTTCATTACATTACAGATTTTGTGAATAGCATTGCGACGCTCTGGATGGCGGGGGATGATGATCGTTAAAATGTCAGGGATTTTTTGTTTTAAGGAAGAATGAATTTTACACGCCAAAAGCTCTTCGCCTTCATGAGTGCTGGCGTACACCCAGAATGGACGGGCGCCAATGGCGGTCTTTAATGCCCCTAGCTTTGAGCCCTCAATCGGCAAGGGCACTGCGCTGTATTTGATGTTATCACTGGTGACAACATTGGTTTGACCCAGTGATTTAAATTGTTTTTCGTGTGTGTGTGTTTGCGTTAAAATAAGACTGAAAGTTGATAATATCTCTTTTGCCGTACTTTTAAACACACGCCAAATTTGAAATGATTTTGGCGATAGACGCGCGTTAATCAATGCAGCTGGAATCTTTTGCTCTTTGACCTGTTGTAACATATTCGGCCATAACTCAGATTCCATCCAAAGAACAAAATCTGGGCGCCAATGAGATAAGAATGCCGCCACCCATTCAGGTCTGTCATAGGGAACATATTGATGTATGGCATTTTTAGGCAGGCGCTCTGCCATCAGATTAGCGGAGGTCACTGTTCCGCTGGTGATCAAAAACTGAACATCTGGATATTTCTTTATAATAGCGTTGATCAGAATTAGGCTGGATTGTGTTTCGCCAACGCTGGCGGCGTGAAGCCAAATTAGCTTACCTTCTGGGCGCGTTGCATCGGTGATACCACGACGCTCATTCACGCGGGTTTCATCTTCTTTCCCCTTGCTCAGGCGGAAGGTCAATAATTTCTCCCACAGGGGAAGGGCTTTTGACGTTATTTTGCTATAAATTTTAAGTAACATTACTATATGATATAGAGGTAAAACGGCGAAAAAGTAAAGGAGGGCGCGATGAATAATCCCCCAAATGATGACGGCTCTCACAATAATACAAAGAAACCTGTTTCTGCGCAGCGGCAGAAAATTTTGGATGAGGCGATGAGTCAGTTGAAAAAGACACGCGGTGAAATGGATCCAAGTATTTTTGGTAAGATACGAAACATTATCGCTAAAAACCCGAAGGTTTTAAAAGCGCTAGGGATGAGTAAGTTGCCCAATGCGAATAAAGTCAGGGAAGCAACTAAGCGCGAGGCCGTTAAGCCGTTTAATAAAGATGATGTTGAAAAGATAGATCAGGAAAAGAATTTGGATATCATCGCCAAGTTTATGACGATTAAGCCCAGTGGACGCGAGGGAATTAAATCTATCATCAAAAAATCACAAGAAGAAAAATCAAAGTGATTTTATGATAGCTTATTTCAGTAAGTAAATATGTGAATTTTAGATACAGCTTCCGCCAGTGTAAGTACAGCCGGGGTTAGAGCAGACACCATCCGGGCGACCTGTTGGTCCTGTAGATAGGATAATTTCAACGCCTGTCTCAATAGCAGCAGTACATTCGCCGGGCGCTGTTCGTTTTGCAACATCTTCGAAAATCAATTTCAGAGGTGTCTGATAGTAGTACCCTGCTTCTTCATCATAATTTTCAGCGATAATAATTTCATCTATAAATCTCTCTGCCATATCACCAGCGGGACACTCCATCCCAAAAGGAAACTGACGAACATCTGAAATTTCATTGTAACCAGGAATTCTATCACCATCTATACCAATGAGTGTGTCTAAAGGGTAATATCCATCGGTTGTTTCAAACCGTTCATTATGAACAAAATTCAAGCATTTTGATTTTTCCCAAACTTTAGCCATTATATTACAAGCATAGGGTAGGGGGCCATCTTGAATAATCGGAAGTGCCGCTTGCTCTCCATCATAAATCAAACGATTGGGGGGATCTAAGTCAACTTCTAAGCCTCGCCCTCCTAAGAAATCATGGAAATAGTTATCTGCTTGATATAAAGCTAAGCTATTCATAATAACCTGCTGTAGTTTTACTTCTAAAGCGTTGTCAGCGCCACGCTCTATGATGGGGGCGCCAAAATATGAGGTATGAGAGAAAATGTCTCCTGCTGACCATGCGGCTTGATTAGCGAATAAATCAAAGCAGGTGTATTCTAAAACGCTATCAGCTTTGAAAATCAAATTCTGATTTTGCATGATTTCGCGCTCTGATTCTAACCATGCGCGAGATTGCATTTGCTTATAGAACTTTGGATCGCAAGGTTGCTCTGCAATATCTTGTGCTTTTGCCTCATTAATAATCGCGGTTGTCCCCGCGCTTAAGAAAGAGATTAAAATCAATAATGCTAATTTTTTCATTTTCATACCTTATTATAATACCTTAATCATACTGCTTTTAGCAAACATCTGATTTATTTTATCCTATTTTATCCATCCACCTTGCATTAGATACATGGATTAATGACTTCAGTGAGTTCACCATCAGCGCCAATAGTCGTACTAGAAAAATTCCCAATACACCCCTGTAGCGTACAAAATGAATCTGTAAAGGGCCTTACTTCACCGGG
>CALDHI010000089.1 GCA_937941545.1 uncultured Alphaproteobacteria bacterium | reverse complement strand
ATTGCCGAATTTATTGAAGAAGAAATTGCACAAAATCCCTTACTTGAAAAAGAAGAACCAAAGGAAAGCAACGAGCCATCTGATACGCCAGATAATGCCGAGAGCAAACAAGAAGATTTTGATGCGGGTTCCGCCATGGCGGAAATGGGCACGGGCGGCAATACCTCTTTTGATAAATTGGATGACGCCTTTGAAAACTCCATCTCCAGACCAGAAACATTACGCGACCATTTAAACAAGCAGTTATTGGTGAGCATTACCGACCCGTGCGACCAAATGATTGGCGCGTTATTAATCGACCAATTAGACGAAGCGGGTTATTTGCGCTCAAGCGTGATGGAATTATCAGAAAAATTAGGCTGTTCAACGGAGCGATTGGGCAAAGTCCTTGATACCTTAAAGCAATTCGACCCAACAGGTATTTTTGCCCGTGATTTAGAAGAATGCCTTACACTGCAACTTGAGGAACAAGGGAAATTAGATGTCCCGACACGTACACTGCTGAACAACTTAAAAATGTTGGCCGATCACGATTTCAAAAAGCTTGCCGAAACATGTGATGTGAATGAGACCTATTTGGGTGATATGATTAACGATATCAAAGCCTTGAACCCTAAACCCGCGAGTGATTTTGACCATATGGTCGTACAGACCGCCATCCCGGATGTTTTAATGAAAAAATTGCCTAAAAACCTTGGTGGAGGGTGGCGCATTGAGCTTAACACCGCGACACTCCCTAAAGTTTTGGTCAATAATGTGTATTATAAAGAAGTCGCCAGCACCGCAACACAAAAGAAAGATAAGGAGTATTTGAGCAATCAACTCTCTTCCGCCAATTGGCTTGTACGCTCCCTGGATCAACGGGCGCAGACTATTTTAAAAACAGCCGCCGAAATTGTGGAGCAACAAGATGCGTTCTTTAACTACGGGATTGAATTTCTAAAACCTCTTAATTTGAAAGATATATCTGAAGAAATTGAGATGCATGAAAGTACAGTGAGCCGTGTTACAACAAACAAGTACATTGGAACGCCGCGCGGTATTTTTGAGCTTAAATACTTTTTCTCAACAGGCTTAGTTAATGACGCAGGCGTTATGCATTCTGCTGAATCTATTCGTGTACGTATAAAAACCCTAACGAATGAGGAAGATACGCAGAAAATTTTGTCTGATGATAAAATCGTCGATATTTTAAAAGCAGAAGGTATTGATATAGCCAGACGTACAGTCGCTAAATATCGAGAGAGCTTGCAAATCCCCTCCTCTGTTCAACGACGTAAACAGAAGAAGAATACCTAATAATCAACTTGTTGCGCTATATAACCTTCACCCATCAATTTTTGGACGTTTTTTAGGAAACTGGGGCTGACATCTGTCGCAAAAACGCTAAATGTGCCGTTTTTAGATAAACGTTCTTCCATTTCGGGGTGACGATGCAGGTAATCACGCAATTTAGGAGGTATAATCTCATCTTGAGACAGCACACGCACACGATGGTGTGTCATATCCCTCACTTGATCTTTAATTGCAATATAATGCGTACACCCTAAGATAAGACTGTCCAACCCTTTTTCAATAATGGGTTCTAAATAATCGTTTAAAACGATATCCATGTATTTTTCGCCCTGATTTTCAATCAAAGGCACCAATAAGGGGGTCGGTTGACCGAAAATTCGTGCAGAGGGCGTGATTTTTGCGATTTCTTCATCATATATCTTAGAACTAATCGTATATTCAGTCGCAATTAAGCCGATTTGTGTCGCCCCTAGCTCCGTTGCTGACTCCAAAGTCGGTACAATAACCCCTAAAATACGTTTGTCTGGATAATTTTGCGGTAAAAACTCACGCTGTAGCTTCGCCAGAGCCGTCACGCTGGCGGTATTACAGGCAATCACCACCAAATCACACGCATGTGCCTCAAACAAATGACGAATGGCGTTCTCACTGAATTGATAAATAACCTCTGATGAGCGCCCACCATAAGGGACATTCATCGTATCCCCCATGTAAACATAATCATATTCAGGCATTGCCTTATGCACCGCCCGCGCAACATAAAGTCCCCCAAGGCCTGAATCGAAAATTCCTATCTTTTTATTACGTGTCTGATTCATAGAGAGCTCATAAATTTTGGCTTTCACCTTTGGTTTTAGCAACAAAAAATGCTATACTAATTCTATAGTTTATAAACAAAAATTTAGCAAAAAAGGCAATAAAAATGCAGATTTCTATCCATGGAAAACAAATGAACCTTGGCGATGCGCTTCGTGAGCATATCGAAAACAAGTTGGAGGACATTAACGAAAAATATTTTAACCGTGCCATTGATGCGCAGGTCACTATCTCCCCTGAAGGTACAGCCTTTGTCAAAGCGCATATTTCTATTCGCGTTGGTAAAGACATCTCCGTCATGGCAGATGCCAAAAATACAGATGCCTACGGCGCATTTGATTCAGCCTCAGAAAAAGTAGCGAAGCAATTACGTCGTTATAAAAAACGTCTTCGTGACCATCATGAACGTTTGGAAGAGGCGAATGTCATTCCTGCGCAAAGCTTTGTTCTGACGCCAGAGCCAGAAGCCGAAGCAGAGCCAGAAAAACATGAACCTGTTGTTGTTGCAGATATGATTACGAACATTCAAAATATGAGCGTATCAGAAGCCGTTATGCGTTTAGATTTATCAGGTGAAAATGCCTTGATGTTCAGAAATGCAACGCATGATGGATTAAACATGGTTTATCGTCGTGGCGACGGAAATATTGGTTGGGTTGACCCCCAAGGTAATGAGCAAGCAATGCCAAAAGCCGCCAATCAAAAATAATTTTTAACGAAAATAATTTTTCCTTTATTAAGGATTTTTTAACCTATTAAATGTATAAACCTCCCCATGTGGGAGGTTTTTCTTTTTGTTCACAAAACTTTTAAAAAAGTCTTGTTCTTTTCGCCTACCTACCTTTATAAAAATATAACACAAAAAATAAGAGTGTAAAATGACGAGTAATGAAATGCATATTGATACGATTATACCAAGTTTAAAAGCGGCAAACTCAAAACAAGTTTTTCAAAAATTGTCACAGCATATTTCTAATATTATCGGCACGCCACAAAAAAAATTATATTCCTTATTGGTAACACAAGAAGACAGCCTAAATTCTGGTATTGGACATGGCGTTGCCATTGCACATACAAAGCTACCAAGGCTGACACGGCCTATTATATTATATGCTCGCTTAGAAAGTTCAGTGCATTTTAATGCAACGGATGGAGAATTAGTTGATATGGTTGTTATCATTTTATCACCAGAGTTTGAAGGCAATAAACACCTTCAACGCCTCGCAATGGTAACAAGATTTTTTACCGACAAATCAACGAGAGAAACATTGCATGACGCGCAAGATTACGAAACAATTCGTCATGCTGTTGAATTAATAAATGCGCGCAAAAAAGCTGCGTAGCTCGTTTGATTAAGAAAGCTTCTCAATCAATGTATTGACTTGCTCAACTGTTCCAACAGACTCACATGAAATCTCTTTATTAATACGGCGCACAAGACCGTTTAAAACTTTACCCGCACCAATTTCAACCATCTCATCAACCCCATTATCACTCATCCATAAAACAGATTCACGCCAACGAACAAGGCCTGTAATTTGATCAACCAATAATGATTTCAATTGCGTTGCATCACTTTGCGCTTGCGCAGTTACATTGGCTACCACGGGAACAATAGGCGTCTTGAATTCTGCATCTTCCAATGCCATTTTCATTTCAAGCGCGGCAGGTTGCATTAAAGAACAATGAAACGGCGCACTGACGGGTAATATAATAGCGCGTTTTGCGCCTTTATCGCTGGCGATATCAACGGCACGCTCTACTGCTAATTGACTGCCACTCATCACCACTTGTCCTGTGGAATTATCATTGGCAATTTCACATGTATAGCTGGTATCTTTACCTTGGTTAATCTCTAAAGTAGCTTGATCCGCGATAGATTGAACATCAGAAAAATCTAAGCCAATAATCGCTGCCATTGTTCCTTCACCAACAGGCACGGCGCGTTGCATAGCTTGCCCACGCAGTTTTAGTAACTTCGCGGTTTGCGCAATTGAGGAAACTTCCGCGGCGGCCAAAGCAGAATATTCGCCTAATGAATGGCCCGCAACGAAGGCGCAAGCATTAGATAAATCAACACCGCCTTGTTTTTTGAGAACATTAATAATCGCCATCGAGACCGCCATCAAAGCAGGCTGCGTATTCTCTGTCATATTTAAATCGGCTTCATCTCCTGTAAACATTAAAGTCGATAGCTTTTGCCCTAAAGCCTCGTCAACTTCATCAAAGACATGCTTGGCATCAGGAAATGAATTATATAAATCTTGTCCCATACCAATTAATTGTGAACCTTGACCAGGAAAAATAAGTGCGCGTGTCATAGTGTTTTATCCTTTATTAAAGAGTTAATACCCGCAGAATGCTTAGGTTTCGTGACAAAATCAAGTTTATTCAATATAAGAATCCACATTTGTTTTCGCAAGATTGTTTCATCGAAAGGTGTAGTAAAACCACTAAAAATATAGTAGTGTCTATTTATACTATAAGCATAAATAAAAAACATCCTTTCAAGGGAAATTCAAACCCTTAATTGAGACATAATATAGTATGAGCGGCGGAGTAGATGGGTTCGTATGTAACTTCAACTTTTAACAAATAAGGAGGTAGCACTATGAGCACTAAAAAAGTAAGAAAAACAATTGTACGTAAAGTACTGGAGGATACGGGGTATGCTTATACCCTAACTTGTGAAAGCCATGTCAATTCTGACTATGCTGATTTTGCCAGTAGCCAAGCACTAGATTCATTTCAAAATGCCTTAAGAGAGCCTAACTTAACGTATGATGATCTTTGTAAAATTCTACGCAAAGCATCCAACAGAGCCAGCTCGCGTCAATGCAAAACACCATGGTCCATGTTTATGGCCAATTATATTTCAAAGCATTGTAATAATAATGTGCAGGCATCTGGGCAAATCCATTAAAACAATAAATATCAGCTGAACTAGGAAATTTAAAAAGTAAACATCGTTTTTGATTAAGTCGTAAATGTCACATTTATGTACTAGTTAAAAACCTGTATTTGATGAATGGTCAAATGCAGGTTTTTTGTATCGAGAGTGTGAATTATATTGGCAAAGCATGTTTTTCACTGTGTAATAGTATTTATGACAGATTTTGGAACATCAAACGGCATTTTAACAATTGATTTAAACGCGATTGCAATTAATTATCGTATTTTACAACAACAAGCATCCCCTGATTGCCTTATAGCGGGTGTCTGCAAAGCAGACGCATACGGCCTTGGCGTTTTGCCTGTCACAAAAACTTTAACCAAATTGCACTGCCCACATTTTTTTGTCGCCACCTTGGATGAAGCTTTAGACATTAGAGCACATGACACCCAAACCCCCATCGCAGTTTTGGGCGGAGTCATGACACATGAAGAAAAAACATACATTAAACATAATATCACCCCCGTGCTAAATACGCCCCTAGATATCGAAAACTGGCAAAGAGCCGCGAAAAACGTGCAAACAAGATTAACCTCTATTTTGCATATTGATACTGGTATGAATAGATTAGGGCTGAGCGTAGAAGAAGTACAAAATTTAGATAACGCGTTAGAAGGACTAAACGTACGTTACGTCATGTCACACTTTGCCTGCGCTGATGATAAGGATAGCATACATACAGGCCAACAACATCAAGCGTTTAAAACTTTGACCGCCTCTTTGGGTATCGCTCAAAAATCATTAGCCAACTCGTCTGGGTTATTTCGCGATGCGGCCTATCATTATGATATGGCGCGCCCAGGCTATGCCTTGTATGGCGGTAATCCTACACCCGAAACCACCAATCCTATGCAGAACGTCGTCACCTTAAAATCGCGTATTTTGCAAATCCGAGACTGTAAAAAAGGCGAATTTATTGGATATGGTGCCAGCCATGTGTTCGAAAAGGACACACGTACAGCCACAATCGCCTGTGGCTATGCGGACGGATTTTTCAGAAATCACAGCAACAAAGCATTTGTTTATTATAAAGGTCAACCTTGCGCCGTTTTAGGGCGCGTTTCCATGGATATGATAACAATTGATATCAACCATATTAAGGGACAACAACCACAACAAAATGATACTGTTGAAATCCTTGGCCCTCATCAAGGTGTCGATGATTTGGCACAAAGCGCAGGCACGATTGGCTATGAAATCTTAACGTCATTAGGGCGACGATATAAAAGAATCTACATTGATGCGCATGAGTCATTAAAATAGTTTGCTCCCCTCTTATAAAAGCGTTAAAACTTTTATCATGTTAAAAATTATGCAGAGCTTTAATAAAGACAGCGTCATAGACTTCCCTGCGTATGTCGCGCAAACAATCGGGGGGTCTATCTTAAGCTTCTTACAATCGATTGGTGCCTTGGCGGCATTTATCGGGAAAGCAACGGCGAAATCTTTTTCACCGCCCTTCTATCCGCGCCTGATAATGAAGCAATTTATTGATATTGGTTATTACTCCTTACCCGTTGTTGGCATGACGGCGCTTTTTACTGGAATGGTTCTTGCCTTACAAAGCTATACTGGGTTTACCCGCTTTAATGCCGAAGGGGCGATTGCAGGTGTGGTTGCCCTTTCTGTCACGCGTGAACTTGCCCCCGTATTAGCAGGTTTGATGGTTGCGGGGCGCGTTGGTGCGTCCATCGCCGCCGAAATTGGTACAATGCGCGTCACTGAACAAATTGATGCACTGATTACGTTATCCGTTAATCCATTCAAATATTTAATTGCGCCGCGCGTTATTGCGGGTACCTTAATGCTACCTATTCTGGTGCTAATGGGTGACATTATTGGAATTTATGGTGGTTATATTGTTAGTATCTATAATCTAGACTTCTCTTCTGGGACGTATATTGCGCAGACATGGGATATTTTAGAGAAAATGGATGTCCTTTCTGGCTTAATTAAAGCCGCCGTTTTTGGGTTTATCGTCTCAATGATGGGATGTTACCACGGATTTAATTCTGGCCGTGGCGCACAAGGCGTGGGAACGGCCACCACCTATGCGGTTGTATCGGCCTCTATCTTAATCCTAATCAGTAATTATATCCTAACGCAGGTGTTCTTCTCATGAGTACAAAAACGCCAAAAATAGAGATGAAAGACGTACGCAAAGCTTTCGGTGAAAAGTGCGTTTTAAATGGTATTGATTTAACCGTCAACAAAGGGGAATCCCTTGTGATTATTGGCGGTTCTGGAACGGGTAAGTCCGTCACGCTCAAATGTGTACTGGGTCTTATGAAGCCAGACTCTGGCTCTATTATGATTGATGGCGTTGAAACCACCACCATGAACCAGAAAGAACGCGATGCCCTTATGGGTAAATTTGGTATGTTATTCCAAGGCGGCGCGTTATTTGATTCCATGAAAGTATGGGAAAATATCGCCTTTGGTCTGATACAGGGTAAAAAAATGAATGCTGATGAAGCACATGATATTGCCTTAGAAAAATTACGCCAAGTTGGCTTAGCGCAACAAACAGGTAATCTTTTTCCCGCAGAACTATCAGGCGGAATGCAAAAACGTGTTAGCTTAGCGCGCGCTATCGCGACAAACCCAGAAATTATATTTTTTGACGAACCGACGACGGGGCTGGACCCCATTATGGCTGACGTCATTAATGATTTGATATCCGAATGTGTGAAGGATTTAGGGGCGACAGCGCTCACCATTACGCATGATATGTCAAGCGCCCGTAAAATTGCAGACCATGTCGCCATGATTTATGAAGGACAGATGATATGGGATGGCCCTGTCGGACAACTTTATGATTCTAAAAACTCTTATGTCGAGCAATTTATCCATGGTCGCGCCGATGGGCCAATTTCTAAACATTCGTAATATATCGTCGCTACGCATCCACTTACTCAATTACAATTAAAAGTCTTTTTTTAGCCCCTTTCCTGTGCCATAAATATTGCTATGAAATGGTTTACCACAGTCTTACTCGCCTTAGTCTCTATGGGATTTTTAGCTCTCCTTGCTGTTATTGGCGGGTTTACCTACATCATCCATCATTTTGGTCAAGATTTGCCTGACCATGCGCAGTTAAAAAATTATGAACCGTCTGTAATTACGCGCATTTACGCAGGAGATGGAAACCTTCTCGCTGAATACGCGCAAGAAAAACGTATCTTCATTCCTGTCCAAAAAATTCCTGATATTGTTAAGCAGGCTTTTATTTCCGCGGAAGATAAAAACTTTTATAACCACACGGGCGTTGATTATCGCGCCGTGGCGCGTGCGATACTAACAAACGTACGCAACGCAGGATCAAATCGCCGCCTTGTGGGGGCGTCCACTATTACACAACAAGTGGCAAAAAACTTTTTACTGACCAATGAAGTCTCTTATGAGCGTAAAATTAAAGAAGCCATCCTTGCCATCCGTATGGAAAAAGCGCTCAGTAAAGACCAATTATTGGAGCTTTACTTAAATGAGATATTCCTAGGACAACGCGCGTACGGGGTTGCCGCCGCCGCGATGACTTACTTTAACAAAGCGTTGGATGAAATCACTATAGACGAAGCCGCCTATCTCGCCGCCTTGCCAAAAGCGCCGAACAATTACCACCCCATTCGCAGGAAAGAAGCCGCGCTTACACGTCGAAACTGGGTTATTGGACGCTTACTTGAAGATGGCAATATTAAAAAATCTGAAGCAGAAATCGCACAAGAGCAACCCCTTGTCACGCAAA
>CALDHI010000088.1 GCA_937941545.1 uncultured Alphaproteobacteria bacterium | reverse complement strand
CAGGGAACGCAAGGCCATGTGGCGTATCCGCATATGGCAGATAATCCAATGCCTCGATTATGTGCGATGGGATCGGCGCTCTCAACATATCAATTTGACGAGGGAACAGAGTTTTTCTCTGCGACAAATTTAGAAATCAGCACGATGGGCGTGGAGAATAAAACCGCAAACGTCATTCCTGCCGATGGGTCGTTAAAATTTAATATTCGTTATAACGATAAGTGGACGGCGGAAACTTTAGATAAAAAATTGCGTGAAATATTAGACACGGTGTCCACAAAATATACTCTTACAATAAATGATAGCGCGCATCCTTTTATTACACAAACAGGTGAATTTACGTCCCTCGTTCAAGACATCGTAACGCAAGAAACAGGGCGTACTCCCGCTTTGACCACAGGCGGTGGCACATCAGATGCGCGGTTTATTGCACCTTATTGTCCTGTCTTAGAATTTGGTTTAACCAATGAGACAATTCACAAAGTTGATGAATGCTTGAGTGTGACTGACTTACAAAAATTAGTTATAATATACGAGCAAATCTTAGTGAAATATTTTTCCAAATAATCTTGAACTTTTTGTGTAACCAATTGTTTATCTTTCAACGAAGATACATCTGAGATAACGAGGAAGTTTATGATGGACTCTCTTTAAACTCTCAATATTTTGGACCCTAAACTACCCCCTTGTGTTCTCTTTGATGTCTCCCCCCTTAAGATACAAAGTGACGCAAGGGTTTTTTTATTGTTTAAAAACCCTCATACCCGCAAGCGAGAGGCGGCTTAAATATAATTTATGGATTGTAGATATAAACCATCAGACGGCGCGGTTGGCCCGCCATGGGTGCGGTCTTTGGCGTTCAGCGCAGTGAGCATGTCTTCGACTTGCCATTTACCCTCCCCAACCATAGAGAGGCTGCCCGCGATATTACGCACCATATGATGCAAAAAGGCGCGCCCCCTTACATGGATGAAAATTTCTTGCCCATTTAAAATATCATGCGTCTCAAGCGTGATTTCATCAACGGAGCGAATGGGGGATTGTGCTTGGCATTTACTATCGCGAAAGGTGGAAAAATCATGTTCGCCAATTAAATATTGAGCGGATTTTTCCATCGCCTGAATATTCAATGCAGGCTTCACCCACCATGCCAATCCTTGATCCAATGACAAAGCATAGGGGCGGTTTATAATGCGATACATATAATGTTTTTGCTTCGCCTGAAAGCGCGCATGAAATTTAGGATCAACGATTTGCGCATCCACAATTGAAATAGGTTGCGGCATGAGGTTGGCATTAATCGCACGGATAAGCGTAAAGGCGTCAATGTCGCGCGGTTGCCCATTTTTATATTTATAATCCAAATCAAAATGGGCAATTTGACCGCGTGCATGTACCCCCGCATCGGTGCGCCCCGCCACCACGATACCGATATCTTGTTGGCAAAATTGGGACATCGCGCGTTCAATCGCGCCTTGGATAGTGTCCACATCAGGTTGTATTTGAAATCCGTGATAATCACGCCCATTATATTCAATCGTAATTTTCCAACGAGTCATGACAAGACATCGCCTTGTTTTATATGTTCCCCATTTAAGGCGACCTCAATAGACATCGGTTTTTTATTTTCAGGTTGCAGTGTGATGAGTTGTAGAACGCTGTTGTTTCCACAAACAATTTTACCCTGTTCTAAAAATGCACCTACTGTTTCAGATGATTTTTCTTGCGTTAGGCATGCTTCTAAAATTTTAATACGCTTGCTGTTAAGGAAGCTGTAAGTGCCTGGCCATGAATTTAATCCGCGTATTTGGCAATCAATTTCCTGCGCCGTTTGTGACCAATTAATTTGTCCATCTTCTTTGGTTAGTAATTTACAATAGGTCACGCCCTCTTCGCTTTGCGGTGTGCTATTGAGCGTGCGTGTTTTTGATAGACTCTCTAAAGCTTTCATCAACAATTCAACGCCTTGCGCCCATAGTGTTTTATTCAACTCACTGAAGGTTGTATCGGTTTTAATATTACACATGCTTTGCGCAATGATTGGCCCTGTGTCCATTGATTTCTCTAAGCTCATCACCGACACGCCTGTTTGGGTATCCCCTTTCCAAATAGCATATTGGATGGGGGACGGCCCCCGCCAACGCGGCAACAGCGAGGGGTGAATATTGATACAGCCAAATTTAGGCGCTTCTAAAATACCCGATGGTACCAGCATGCCATACGCCGCAACAATGGCGACATCCAAATCCAACGATTTAAACGCGTCAATGTCTTCGACCGATTTAAAATTTATGGGGTGACGGATTTTTATGTTGTTTTCATCTGCCCATACATGCGTTGGTGATTTTTGTAGGGCGCGTTTACGTCCCTTTTCACGCGGCGGTTGCGCATACACGCAAACCAAATCATGATCACTATTTTTTAAAGCATCCAAAACAGGAATAACAAAATCAGGAGTCCCCATGAACGCGATGCGTAACGGTTTCGTCATATCCTAAAGCACGCTCGCATCTTTGTTTATTTTTTTCATCTTGCGCAAAATCATATTACGTTTCAGCGACGATAAATAATCAATGAAGAGGACACCATCCAGATGATCAATTTCATGTTGAACACAATGGGAATCCAGCCCATCAAATTCTTCCTCAAAACTTGCGCCCTTTTCATCTTGGAATTTAACGCGTACCTTTGCGGGGCGTATCACCTCGCCATATTGCCCAGGAAGGGATAAGCATCCTTCATCGTAAACAGATTTTTGCGGGGACTCCCAGATGACTTCGGGGTTTATGAAGGCGCGTGGCTTTTTAATCGCTTGGGCATCTGCTTCGCCGCTACGATATCCTGCATCTATTGTTAAAACACCATTGATTTCACGTCCATGTTGCCAAGACCCTTCGGGCAAATCCATAACGAATATACGGTTTAACAAACCCACTTGGTTAGCCGCTAACCCTATGCCTGCGCCTTCATACATGGTCGCAATCATACGCTCCACTTGGGTTTGAATGTTGCTGTCAATATTTTCAACGGCCATTGCCGTTTCTTTTAAAACCGCGTTAGGTACTTTTATAATGTTATAGGTATTGGTCATTTTATTTTAAGCCGTCTTGGTATCACTATCTTTGTTAAAATCAATCAAAGTTGATTCTTCTATTTCATCTTTTACTAAATCAGCAGGTAAGGATTTGGATGCTTTTGCGCCTAACTCTTTTAAATCCTCTGTGCGTTTTAAAATACTGCCCCGTCCATCCGATAATTTATTCATCGCTTTGGAATAATTACCGTCCAGCGTTTTTAGGTTATTACCAATCACTTGCATATCACCAACAAAACCTGATATTTTATCGTAAAGCGCTCCACCTTTTGTAGCGATATCAATCGCATTTTGGTTTTGCAGAACAAGACGCCATAAAGACGCAATCGTTTTGAGGGACGTAAATAAAGTAGAGGGGCAAACAATTGCCACACCTTTATCCCATGCGAAGCTGTGCAGGTCATTATCATGTTTAAGCGCCAGCATGTAGGCATTTTCAATCGGCATAAACATCAAGACAAAGTCAGGCGCACCCAGCTGGTCTGTCGCTTGATATTTACGTTTTTCTAAATCTTTAACATGTTGGCGAACAGAGTTTAAAAATTGTTTAACGTGCGTCTCTTTTAAGGCATCATCTTGTTCGTTATTCCAGCGCTCATAATGCGTCAGGGAGACCTTTGAATCAATGATAATATGCTTTGCATCAGGCAAATTCACCACGACATCAGGTTTTAAAGTTTGCCCCGTTTCAACGTGCTTGATGCCCATACCCACCCCTTGGGTCACGTAATCAATATCTTTACGAAGGCCCGCATCCGCCAATATACGCTCCAATATCACCTCGCCCCAATCCCCTTGAGTTTTGCTATCGCCTTTTAGGGCGCTGGCGAGGCTTTCGGCCTGTAGGGTTATTTTATCATTGGATTCAACGATAGATTTAATTTGTTCCTTCAACGCAAATTGCTCTTTGGCCTGCGTCCCAAAAGAGTCATCGACCTTTTTTTGAAAATCATTAAGACGCTCTTTTAAAGGATTTAAAATC
>CALDHI010000087.1 GCA_937941545.1 uncultured Alphaproteobacteria bacterium | reverse complement strand
AAAAGGCATGTAATTTAAATTTCTTATAAAGCTGGTGAAGAAATTCTCCGGCTTTATTGTTAAGGCTCTCTACTACTAAAAGCTGACTGCAAAAAAATGAAAAATTATATCGTTTGTACCACTGCTCTTATGCTCTGCTTAATGCCCTCTGCGGCAGATGCGCAAGATAAAGATGCATTGCATGGCTATGTTGCAGGAGGCGTTTTTGCAACGACTGACTATGAAGGCTCATCGAATTTCCAAGCCGTTCCCTTATTATCGGGAAAAGTTGGTTATAATCATTACTATATTGAAACACGCGGTTTAGGTTTGCGCGCTAATATATCACCAACGCCTGATTATGATTTCGGCCCTGTTGTTTCTTATAAAATGTCACGCGATGACGATATTGATAATAATCGCGTTGCTAGCTTACGTGAAGTGGATGATGCCTTAGAGCTTGGCGCCTTTCTAAAGATCCCAATAACGGGGGTCACATCTAACCCTTACGATCAACTGAGCTTTGATCTTGAAATTTTAGGGGATGCGACGGATGCCTATGACGGTTACCAAGTCTCGGTAGGCACATCGTACAGCTATCCTATTTCACGCGCGTTGCGCGTTTCAACATCGCTAAGCACGACTTATGCAGATGATAATTACATGCAGACTTATTTTGGTGTAGATGCGGATAACGCCGCGCGTTCTGGCCTTGGTCAATATCAAGCGGATGGTGGATTCAAAGATGTTGGTTTAAATTTTGTTGCCAATTATGGCTTAAGCAAGAATTGGGGTCTTATAGGAATTATAGGTTATAACCGTTTAATCGGTGATGCCGCGAATAGTCCCTTGGTTGAGGATGAAGGCAGCGCCAACCAATTTAGGGTCGGCACTGGCCTGACTTATAGATTTTAGAGTATTCCCACCTTAGCTTAAAACGCCTTAGACCATCCAACAGTCAACGCATAGTCGCGCTTCATTTGAGGGCCATTTAGGTTGTGATAAAGAGGCGCCGTTATTTCCGTCGAAAAACGATGACCCTTCAAAGCGCCTGTTGGAACGACAGTATTTAAGCCTAATGAAGCAGAAACGCGTTTTCCACCATAATTATCAGGATCGGCAGTTTGAACGGGTGCAGCGATTTCGGAATCAATGCCATCAATTTTGCTCTCTGTCTCTGCGGTTAAACGACCAGAAACGCTAACGGCTGGCGCGATGGTATAGCTTCCCCATGCGTTAATTTGGTGTTTATCGCCACGGCTATAGCCTTCATCATTACGCCCTAAATGCATAGTGGCCATGTATTGTGCCCCCCATCCATATTGGTTTTTAGTTCCAGTGTATGTGATGCCAGGAAGTAAATCGTACGTGCCAGTGCCCAATTGCATAGCGTACGGTAAACGTAACTCAGGCGTTGCGCCGTTGGGTGCAAGGACAGTATCGCGTTTTGAAATTGATCCCGTTGGCAAACTAATTCCTGCATTAAGATGTACGTGATGTGTATCGTCTTTATAGAGTCTGACTAAGCCAGAGGCCTTGGTGTCTCTCCATCCGCGAACATTGGTGGTGAATTCACCAATTTTTGCGCCGCCCATATTATAGGTCGAATGATCCATTTCACGGTCAATATACATTCCCATTAACATTAGGGTTAGGTTATCGGTTGGCGCGTACATGCCCCCAATCATGTGCATATCGGTGGCCATCTGTTCAGGGACAACGCGTAAATTCGCAGGCGCACCAAAACGGTTGGCGGTTGCGATAACTTCTTCATTACTAAGGTCGTCTGTGCCGTCACGATTGCCTTCCATATTCATACGCATGAAACGGTAGGATACCATCCATTCGCCTTTGTCGTGCATGTGCTCACCCATCACACCAATAGGGGCGTGGCTGTCGGCGCGAAGCCCGCTTTGGTTTAAATGGACACTGTCCGCTTTGACGGCAGTTGATGTTATAAGCGAGCCCGCGATTGCGCAGCTTAAGAGTAATTTTTTCATTTGAAATGCTTTCTTAAATTTAATATTTGGATTGTTTTGAAATATTAAAGGAAAGCAGGGGGCGCCCGAGATTGGTAATCATGGTGGAGGGCTTGAAGAAGAGCCGTTTGATAGGTTTGAAAATATTGATGCGTCGTAAAATTAACAAGTAAAGTCACGGTCTGAGGGGATACAAAATCTTTGGTCAAATGCGTATGGTTGAAACAAAATTGACATGGGTCTTGGGTTTGATGATCGCCAGAGGGTGTTTCGTCTTTAACGGCTATTTTTTCAATGCCGTTATTCGTGCAAATCTCGATAACACTATAAGTGCTTCCTCCCCATGCGAAACCACACGCGGGGGCAATTATGCCGAGCGCGAAGGTAAAAATCACAGCAAAATGTAAAATATTTCCCATGCTTTTGATTATTTGCCGTATTTTTACTTGAGATGCAAGCAGGATTTGGCTAAATAAGAACATGGAAAATATACAAAAAACAATCTCCCCTGATATCAATCTAAACCACGAGCATATCTTAATATTAGATTTTGGCTCGCAAGTGACGCAACTTATTGCCCGTCGTTTGCGCGAAAGCGGTGTCTATTGCGAGGTATGGCCGTTCAACGCCGCCACGCAAGATAAGATAAAAGATTATAACCCCAAAGGCATCGTCCTGTCAGGCGGCCCGCGTAGCGTGTTGGACAGCGACAGCCCCCGCGTACCAGACAGTGTTTTTGAGATGGGCGTGCCGATCTTAGGCATTTGCTATGGTCAGCAAGTGATGGTGCATCAATTAGGCGGTATCGTTGAAGGCGAAGACAATAAAACAGGTGGAAGCCGTGAATTTGGTAGAGCTGAAGTGACAATCGCTGAAGAGTCCCCCTTATTATCTGGAACTTGGACAAAAGGTTCAACGGAAAGCGTTTGGATGAGCCACGGCGACCATGTTGCCACCTTGCCCGAAGGCTTTAAAGTTGTCGGTACATCCAGCGGTGCGCCGTTTGCGATGATTGCCAATGAAGAAAAGAATTTTTATGGCGTGCAATTCCACCCTGAGGTCGTCCATACGGTGAACGGGGCGGAGCTGTATCGTAACTTCACGCATAACATCTGTGGCTGTTCGGGGGACTGGACGATGGCGTCTTTCCGCGAAGAAGCAATTGAAAAAATCCGAAAGCAAGTGGGCACAAGCAAAGTTGTCTGTGGCCTGTCTGGCGGTGTTGATTCATCTGTTACTGCTGTATTGCTCCATGAGGCCATTGGCGACCAACTGACCTGTATCTATGTTGATACGGGTATGATGCGTATGGGTGAGAGCGAGGAAGTGGTGAACTTGTTCCGCAATCATTATAACATTCCGCTGATCCACGAAGATTGCGAGGATTTATTCCTTGGTAAATTGGACGGTGTCAGTGACCCAGAAACAAAACGTAAAATCATCGGTAGTGCCTTTATTGATGTGTTTGATGATTGTGCGTCGCGCATTGGCGGGGCGGATTTCTTGGCGCAAGGTACGTTGTACCCTGACGTGATTGAATCTGTGTCCTTTACGGGTGGACCATCGGTGACGATTAAATCCCATCATAATGTAGGCGGATTACCTGAACGCATGAATATGAAATTGGTTGAACCCATGCGCGAATTGTTCAAAGACGAAGTGCGCGAATTAGGGCGTGAGCTAGGGATGCCAGAAGATTTCATCCGCCGTCATCCCTTCCCAGGGCCAGGTTTGGCAATCCGTATGCCGGGCGATATCACGCGCGAGAAGCTGGATATCCTACGCAACGCGGACAAGGTCTATATTGATGCGATTAAAGATGCTGGGCTTTACGATGAAATTTGGCAAGCCTTTGTGGTGTTATTACCTGTGAAGTCCGTGGGTGTGATGGGCGATGGTCGTACGTATGAATATGTATGCGCCCTGCGCGCTGTAACCTCCACCGACGGCATGACCGCCGACTACTACCCCTTTGAGCATGAGTTCTTAGGCAAAGTCGCCACCAAACTCATCAACGAAGTCAAAGGCATCAACCGCGTAACGTATGATATCACAAGTAAACCCCCAGGGACGATTGAGTGGGAGTAGCACCATATTTTATTTGTTAATTAAATCAATAAGTTATTGATTGTTCGTTGTTGCAAACAAGTTACCAAGTTATAGTGATATCAATGATTTAGTTCCGTTGACTTCAAAGAAACTTACAAACTATGGGCACGATTGAAAACAATTATAAAACTGAAGCTTCGAGTGCTTATCTTAGGCAGGAGTTAATTTATGGCGGTAAAGCTGTAATCTATACTACGCCTGATTCTAACGGAATTTATCAATTTCGATGCTGGATTGCAGAAGAGAAAAAATATTTCCGAAAGACGTTACGAACCCGCAGTCAGACTGAGGCTATAAGGCTTGGTGAAGAAGAAATGCTGGGGATTCTTACCAAAGTAAAATCAGGACATAAAATTTTTGGATTAAGTTGGGGAGAGCTATGTGAAGGATTTCTTGAACACTCAATGGAAAGAGTTGAAACGAATAGAATTACAAAAGGACGATATGGAACAATTAAGACGCAAATAAGCAGGCACATTATTCCATTTCTACATAAAAATTTGCGTGTAAGTGAAATAGACTTAAATTCATTTATGACCTACGGAATGTACCGTCGAAAAAAGAATCCTGAAGTTCAAGATGTTACTATTCGTAACGAATATACAACGGTAAACGCCATTATAAAATGGGGATTTCGTAATCGATATTTTCCGTTTGAAAAATGTAATGTTGAAGAAATAAAAATTATTGACCCTAATACACGTGATGCATTTGATAGAGATGAATATGAAATCCTATATAGAAGCGCAAGGTATTGGTATAAGAAAGCTGATACTGAGGAGGAAGCTTACTATCGTCAGCTTTTAAAAGAATTTATCTTAATTAAAACAAATAGTATGTGCCGTTTTGGTGAAATGCGACAAATGAAATGGGGCATGGTCAAAATTATTAATAAGGGTGGTAAGAAATACATGCAAATTAATTTGCCTAGAGAAATTTGTAAAAATCGTAAATCGCGAACGGTTGTTGCAAGAAATGGGCAATATTTTGAACGTATAAAAAAATACTCAAAATTTACAGGGAAGGATGATTACGTGTTTACTCGTCAAAATGTAAATAAACCAATTTCTAAATCCCAATACTATAGGTACTGGCATAAATTAATGTCATATTCTGGCCTAGATAAATCTGATAAAAAACTCTCATATTATTCCTTAAGGCATTTTGGAATTACAGCTAGACTATATTCTGGTGTTAATCATTACGATGTGGCCAAAATTGCAGGAACAAATGTTTCTAATATTGAAAATCATTATGAACATATGGATATGACGAAAATGTTAGATACAGCATCTATGACGCATAGTTTTGATAAAGATGGCTTAGTACAAAAGTGGGTTGATAATTAAAATTTTCATTTACGTAACTTATCAATGAACTGCTCTCTTAAAGAAACGAGTTCTTTTGTCTGGGACAATGTGAATTGTAAAATTTCATCTGATTGGTCTTTGAGCAGGTCAAAGATTTCATCTAACAGCTTCATTTTTTCTTTGTCTTCTAACGGCATATCTCTTACTTGAAATAGTTCAAAAAGTTCAATATCCAGCGCATTTGCAATTTCTAATGCTGTATCAAGACGAGGTGCAAATTTGCCCCTTTCAATATTAGAGATAGTGTCAACACTCTTGTCTATCGCTTCGGCAAGAGCTTCTTGCGATAAATTACGTACTTTTCGTAACTTCTTAATTCGTTGACCTAATAGGCTATTAAATTCATTTTCTTTTATCATACTCGTATTCTCACTCGTATTTACAGAGAAAAACACGGACTTAAACTACGGTAATTAGTTGATATATTACAAAAAACCGAATAAATTATGTTTATGAGCGAAGTTGGAAAAATTAAAAACGTTACAGGGTGCATGAATGCGAAATCTATTTCGGTTGGCTTAGAGGATAATGAATATTATATCTTAGCTGCTAATGGCGATGGGCGAGTCATTTCAGAATATTTAGCAAGCGTCAGCATTAGCCATGACGTTACAACATCAAAGAAAGGAGTTGTAGCTAAAACTGTTCTTGGGGGTCTTGCTGGCTCTACATATGCACGAGGAAATATGGGATTAACAGGCGCAATTGTCGGGCTTGGTTCATCAATTAATACTGAAACGCAAAGTTTATATATCACTTTAAAATTTATTAATGGTGATATTCTTCACGGTCAAACTGACGGAAAGACAGCATTATTATTAGAAAGCCTTTCTTCTCAATATTCCGATGAAGATTGCGCCCAAATTCAGGAGGAAGAAGCAAAATATAGTCGTTTACTTGATGATGCTCCAAGGGCGTATTATGAAGTTCAGCAGGAACTAGAAGAATTAAGTCTTGAACTTAAAAAACTAGATGATGCTATAGAGAATGGTGATAATTTTGACATACGCGATGAAGCGAAACAAAAACATTCTCAACTTGAAAACTTAATTGATGAGAAAAATGAAATTTTAGAAGAGCTTGAATTTAGAGCTAAAGGAGCGAAAAAATATGGGACTTTTGATGAGTTCAATGAATTACAGGCGCCATATTCTTTAAAGATTGAGGCACTGGAAAATAAACTTAAACGAAATTGGCTCATTAAAAAATGGCATGTAGTTACATTAGTGATTTTAACATGGCTGTATTTTCCAAACTCGGATGATGAATTTATGAGGGCGATATACTATAACGCACTCTTATTATTCATTGTGTACTACATAGGACACTTTCTATTTCGTTTGATTAGAAACCCTACAAGAAGAAAGAAGCTTAATAAACTTCAAAAAGAATATGATGAAAAATATAGCCTTAAAGAAATTATACTGTAATGGCTCCAGCCTTTAAAACTCTTCTAATGTCACATTTTCTTCATCCGTCGCCATACGGTCAATATTTTCTTGTGCAATAACGTATTTCACATAGGAGTAATATTTTGTAAGTGCGGTTTCAATAAATTCTGTACGTGTTTGAAAGCGAGTATATGGACGTATATCATCTAGCTGTTTTATAAGGCTACCCGAATTGTGAACGGTTCTATTTGTTGGAGTTGAATTTCATCACTATGTTTAACTGGATTTGATTTGTTCATGTTTGTATTTCCTTTATTCAAGTTTAAATAGCAGTCGCATCATTGCGACTGCTTGAGATTAAAAGCAGAGTCGTCCTTCATCATTCGATTATCGAAATGAAGCTCTGCCCGTACTGTTTCTCTTTCTGGGAATAATAATTGTGAATTTCAAAGATTCGAGGCTTTTGCCATTAAATTATTATGATTCTAGTATGCCATAGGGTATGCGACTTGTCAAGCACTTTATTCAATTATTTCAGTTAGTTAGCAGGTTTTTCAGCTGTAAAACGGCCTTTAAATGCCCGTTTAAGGGGTTACTAACCTAGGGGGGAAATTTTAGTCGCTGATGAAGCTTCTATGGACGAAATAGGGCTACATCATATGAAATGACATTAAAGTGCAAATTTGCACTTCGTGCTTCTTTATCCAAATATTCTTGGTTCCTCCCTGTTGGAATGCTCAAATCCTGTTAATTTGGAACACACAAACGAACGATTACATGGTCCAAAAAGCATGAAAACAGTCTCATATTTAAGAGTTTCTACAAAAAATCAGGGTAAATCAGGCCTTGGGCTTGAAGCACAAAGAGAGCGCATTAATCTCTTTGTAAAGACGTATGATGGTGATTTAGTCGCTGAGTATGTAGATATTGAAAGTGGCTCTAAAAACGAACGTGTGGAGCTTCAAAAAGCTATTGCACATGCTAAGAAGATTAAGGGCACGCTAGTTATTGCAAAGCTTGACCGAATTTCAAGACGCGTCTCATTTATTGCTAATCTTATGGAATCTGGCATTGACTTCAAATTTGCGGATATGGGGAATGCAAATTCATTTCAATTACACATATATGCGGCACTAGCTCAAGAAGAGCGAAGATTAATAAGTGAAAGAACAAAGTCGGCATTACAAGCGGCGAAAGCAAGAGGTGTGAAGCTAGGAGAGAACGGGAAAGTTCTAGCAAAGCATAATCGTCACGTTGCAACGTGTTTTGCGGAGGGCCTCAAAGAGCATCTATATATGTTACGTTCGAAAGGGCTCTCTTATCGGGCGATTGCGATAGAACTCAACAAGCAAAATATTCAATCATACGCTGGTAAAAAATGGTATGGTTCTAGCGTTCGTAGAGCGTATAATCGCTTAAGCAAATTTAGTAAGGATTAAGTCATGGGAAGTATAATCAGCACAATTTTAATTGCCACTTTTAGCTCATTTCTAACGTTTCAATTATCAACAGCTAAGTTTCGTTCAGAAAAATGGTGGGAGTTGAAGGTTGCATCTTATCAAAAAATACTTGAAGCCCTTCACGAATCTAAACTTTTTTCCAGTTATTATTTAGATGCGCATCAAGAAGGGGGGCAGGTCTCAGAAGAACAAGCAAAAGAGTTAAGTGCCAAAGGAAAAAAAGCCCATGATGAGATAGTTAAGATGATTGATGTAGGTACATTCCTCCTTTCAGATAAGGCTATGGAGAGATTGTATCAATATATGAACGAATCCTCTGAGGCTGAAGACGTTGCAGAGTTTTTTACCCATTTAGACAAAGATTATCAGGCTACAAAAAGTTGTATAGACGATTTAATTTTAATCGCCAAAGATGATTTAGATAAAACACATGGTGGTATTGATTTTAAATCTTATTACTTAAATTTTACTAAAAAAATTCAATCATTAATTCAAAAAATCAAAGGAAATTAATCTTATGGCAGTTGATTATTTTGGCGAATACTTTAACGAAAAAGGATTTGATTTTACGCGTCTTTTAAATGACGATTTCTTTCAACCGGTACGAATTTTATTTAATGCAAAGCATTATGTTTCTTCTAATAAATTACTTTTGGTTGCAATAGATTCTATTGGATTTATTGAGTATGGAGATATAAAAGAGAACACTTTTATTAAATGGCTCAATACATATGCTGATTTAAAAAATTTAAATATCACTCCAGAAGAGTTGTGGGAGCAAAGAAATTCATTGCTACACATGAGTAATTTAGATTCAAGAAAAGTCAAAAAAGGTAACGTAAGGCGATTAATTACATATGTAGGTCATTTAGATTCGGGAGTAGTTCTTGATGATGAAAATGAGGGTTATTATAATTTGATGTCACTAATAACTACAATTGGTAACGCATGTGGAAAATGGTGCCATACTTACGGTGAAGATAGAGAAAAAATTCACGATTTTGTTAGTCGTTACGACTTGATAGCATCTGATGCTCGTATGATGCACGTTGAATACGATGCAAAGTAAAGCCGTACTATCTTATTCAACTAATTTTAAATATGGTGGCGTGTTTTTAGGTTTTTGGCCTGTGCTTTCTCTATTTGATGAAACATTTATTAAAATCAAGCCAAAGACAAAGGTTTCAATTTCACTAGGTAAAATGTCTAAATCTTTAGCAATATCTGCTTTGGTAATATTATCAGCACGCAAATTCTCAAAAATCATTTCCCAAATTTTAGATTGTTCGCGTGGAATGCTCTCAGGTTCTTTTTTTGTAAATCCATTTTTAGACATTTCTATACAAAGCGTGCGGTAATGCCAATCTGATATTATCCCTAGCTTATGTATGCGATATGCTAAAGCAGCCAAAGATACTTTCCAATTTTTTTTAGCTTTTATTAAAGAAGGAACTGTTTCCAATCGTGATAAAGAAGCGCGTATATTACTTGCTGGCATAAGAAAAGCAGACGCGAACTTGTCTGCATCCCGTTCAACATCTGTTCCAGTTGGAATAGCGTGCTTGTGCAACACTAAATGCCCTAATTCATGAGCAGCGTCAAATCGACTACGTTCAGCAGATTTCATTGTGTTCAAGAATACAAACGGGACATCATCCTTCCAAAGTGAAAACGCATCGACATCAACGGTATCTTCAGCTAATGAAAATACTCTAATCCCTTTAGCTTCCATCAAATGTACCAAATTACTGATTGCTAATTCACCAAGTCCCCATTGCTGACGTAAGGCTATTGCTGCCATCTCTGGGTCATCATCTCGTGCAAATTCTATTAAATCAGGTGCAGGTAAATCAAATCGTTGTTCTATCCACTTATTGAATGCAATTGCCATAGCTCCTGAACTTAGTGCAGAGTATTTTCTTGTAGCGCTCATCTTGGATAAAGAACGAAAACTTACTGCATTTTCATCAAGAGTATCTACGTCATCATCTTGCTTGAAAAAAGATAATGGGAAAGATAATTCTTTGGCTAATAGCTTCAATGTGTCTTCCGATGGAGCACTTTCATTGTTTTCAAACATTGAAATAGAACGAGAAGTAAGACCTACGCTTGTCGCTAAGTCTTTTTTTGTGAATCCTCGCCTTTTCCGCGCGAACTCAAAACGTGACGGATTAAACATTTTATTTTGCTCTGTAATGCAGTTTATTTTTTACGTTTAAGAACAATTTCTTGGTCTGGCGCAAATTTGGTCTTTTTATCGGTTGTTTCGGGGGCGGTGTCAATCTCAGGAATAATAATTCGTTCATCCCAGCTGTTAATATATCCAGCGTCATCCATATTCACAGGTAGTGATAATTCGCAACGGATTATATGTTTTGGATTTTCAGCACTTTCATCTATTTGAACGTGTACAAGGAAAACCCATGTATTATTATTTTTGGTACCGTCTTCTACAAACTTATGAATGGGCACTACTTGAGGAAGTGAACCAGAATCAAAAAGAGAGGCTTGTCGCGAATTGTCGTTAATTGAATCTCTGGTTGTCGTCCCCTTATTTGACTTCGTACGAGGCGTTAAAAATGAAATTCCTGTTGCATGGTCACCAGTAGCGAACATGATAGAAAAATCGTTATCTGGATGGATGAGGCGAGGTGAATTTTTAATGTTTTCACGTTTCCAATCTTTGGAAGTTAAAAATTCGCGAAGTACACGAACAGAAGCAATCCAACCTGAAATTCCTGAAGCTGTTGGCGCATCATTAACTGTACAAGATGCTTGGGCTAAAAAATTAGCTTTTGCTGCTTCTTGCAGTTCTTCTATGGTTAAACCTAGCTCATCTAATCTGGTGCTGACATCTTCAATGTCACTGTGCACAATAATCTCTTTCATCATTATTCTCTTCTTTACCTGTTCGTTTTAATTTATATAATTAGTTAATGTAGCCCGCAAACGCCAGCTTCTTCTTTTTTTACCTCAATTGAGGGAGAAAAACAAGAAGTAAAGTGCGATATATGCACATATTTTTATAAAAATAGTTTAATTTGTTATCTTGTTAAAAATTTTAAAGACGCAACGCACTTGCAAACTAGTTACAAAGTGGAAAATTATAGCAATTATTACAATACCTTATGGGCATGAAACGATTGAGTGGGAGTAGGATGATGGAAAAAGACGAAATTATAGAAATTGGTATAGGTGAAGATGCACGTTTATATGTACGTCCTAAAACTGAAAAATATCCATTTATATATCGTGCCGCTTGCGAAGTTAATTGGGATGAAAATAAAAACATTTTATGGTCGCCACAACGAGGAGAACGGTCTTATGTAGGCTGGTTTGGTCAAATTTTAGGTGCTGTAAAATCAGAATACGGAACAATACTTAGTATTACTGAAAATATAAAATGGACAAATATTCCAGAAAATTTGCAGAAAGAAATTCTTGAAGTGCCGTATAAGATATATTCTTAATCAGATCATTAATGAAAGAATATCAAATGCCTATTGCTAAAAATTTAAAAGAATTAAAACTTAAAACACTCGAGGAGTTAGAAGAGGAGCATGATGAAGTTTCAAAATCTACCCAAATCTGTCTTGATTACTATTTGAATGAGATCAGATATAGAGAAAATTCTAGAATTGCTAAATCAATGTTTTATTGTACAATCATTATTGGGATTTTTACATTAGTATGTACTGTCGCAACTGTAACAAGTTTATTAAATATAGAAAAATAATATTAGATTATCGTCATTGCGAGGAAGCCTTTAGGCTGACGCGGCAATCCAGTGAGTTTAGGGTAAATGGATTGCCGCGTCGCTTTGCTCCTCGCAATGACGAATGATGTTTATATTTCAACGCTACAGCAATAGCCACTTAACCTCCCTCACTGATTCCGTGTTTAATTAATAGCTCGCGACAAAGATGGTTGAAGATAAACTTCCCGCTTGCCTCCCAAATCCCTAATGTTATAGTTAGGTGATATTTAAAAGGGGCGCGTGCCATGTCAGAATTTACAATTGTTGAGTTTCTATCAGGTCAGGATTTACCTAAAAAGCAGCTTTGGATTAACGAAGCGTTGTTTGGGTACGACTATATCAAAGACTATTGCGAAGCCCTTCCCGCGGATGCCCGCGTGTTAGAAGTGGGCAGTGGCACAGGTATTTTATTGAGTATGTTGAGCGAGAAATATGCGCAATGCCGTTTTGAAGGGATTGAGCCCTTTGGTGATGGATTTGCGGCGTTGACTGATTTGAATAAACAAGTGTCATCGCTGGGGGTTGAAATCGCTATTCAAGCCTATGAAGATTTTACGCCTGCGCATAAGTACGACCTGATTTTTTGTGTGAATGTATTTGAGCATCTGGAAGATTGGCAAGATTTTTTGGAAACAAGCGCAAATTGGCTTAGTGAGGAGGGGGTTTGTGTTGTTCTGTGTCCGAACTATGCTTTTCCTTATGAGTCCCATTTCAAGCTCCCCATTATTTTCAATAAATCGTTGAGCTATAAGCTGTTCCATAAAAAAATTGAGAGCTTTGAGTCGACACATAGTGTGGAAGGGCTTTGGAAATCATTGAATTTTGTTAAAAAGAGCGAAGTTAAAGCTTACCTAAAGAAAAACAAAACGCTTGAGCTGAATGATCGAAAAGAGATTTTAGAGAAAATGGTGGAGCGGCTAGCGTATGATAAAGAATTCTTTGAGCGACAAAAAGGAATTAGCGTAATTGCCTTTGTTTTAATGAAGCTCAAACTAATCAAGATGTTTTATTTATTTCCGAATTTTATTCCTTACATGCATCTTGAATTTAAGCGCATTAAATCTTGATAAAGATACGCGTTTCTATAAGTCTTGCCCGCAACAAAATCCTGATGCCCATGCCCATTGAAAATTGTGACCGCCTAGGTGGCCGGTGACGTCGACGACTTCGCCAATAAAATAAAGACCACTTGCCAACTTACTCTCGAAACTCTTTGCATCGATCTGATTGACGTTGACGCCGCCACGTGTAACTTCGGCGGTACGATATCCTTCTGATCCGTTTGGCTTAAATGTCCAATGTTGAATATATTGATTCAACATTTCAAAAGATAATTTGGAGAAATCGCTTAAGTTTTTTTCTTTATCGGCGTCGCTCATGTGACGATCAAAAATTTCATGAATGAAACGCGCAGGTAAATATTGCGACATAAATTTGGTTATCTTAGTTTTTGGATTGCTCTTTTTAGCGCTCAAAAATTCAGCTTCTAAATCTTTGGTTGGCAATAAATTAACATGCAATTCATCCCCCGCATCCCAATAAGAAGAAATTTGTAACACGGTGGGACCACTTAAACCACGATGGGTGAAAAGCAAATCATCTGTAAATTGAGTGGTTTTTTGATTCGTTTTATTGCGAATCAAAACCGAATCAATTGACACCCCAGACAAAGATTTTGTGAAATCTAATGTTTCATCCGTAAAGGTCAAGGGTACAAGGGCAGGTTGTAAATCAATAATCTCATGACCAAATTGCTTGGCAATTTTATGTCCCCAATCACTAGCCCCCATTTTCGGAATGGAGGGCCCACCTGTGGCAATCACAACGGCATCAAACACTTGATTTTCACCCTTAATTTTAAGGTGAAATTCCTCGTCAATTTTATCAAGCGTATCAACGCCTGTTTCAAGATAAATTTTTACATGATGGGCATGACATTCACTGAGCAACATGTCGATAATCTCTTGTGATTTACCATCACAGAAAAACTGTCCTGTCTGTTTGTCTGGGTTCTTCTCATGATACGCAATTTCATATTCTTCGACCAAAGAGACAAAGGATTGCGCGGGGTAGCGCGATAGAGCGCTTTTGCAAAAATGAGGATTTTGAGAAATGAAGTTATGATGAGTACAATTTTTATTGGTGAAGTTAGAGCGTCCACCACCAGAAATTCTAATCTTCTCTCCTGGCTTTTTGGCGTGATCATAAAGGTGCACGTCATGGCCTTTTTTACCTGCTTCTATTGCACACATAAAGCCTGCCGCACCTGCACCAATAATTGCAATTTTCTTTGCCATGATATCTCTTAAATTTAGGGGTTTAATTTTATATATATACTCCATTCTTAACGATATTTTATAGAGAAGTCGAATAAAGAATTTTATCATCAGGGTTTTGAAATTAGAAAGCCGTAAGCCATCAAAATATGTCATAGCCGAAATGGGTTTAAATAATTGTATTTTTAATATATAATTCGTTTATCGAGTGGATTTCTTTCACTCATTTTTTATTAACTAAATTCAATTATTATCATTCGATAAGACATTTAAACAAACCAAACGGAGATTTTATTATGGCGACGGCTAAGAAAAAACCTGCGGCTAAAAAAGCAATTGCTAAGAAGGCCCCAGCAAAGAAAAAGAAAACAGTAGCAATGGCGACTGCTGTTGTTAAAAAAACAGCAACCAAAAAACCAGCGGCTAAAAAGAAAGCGGCGCCTAAGAAAAAAGTAGTAGTGAAGAAACCAGCAGCGAAGAAAAAAGTTGTAGCGAAGAAAAAGGTCGTCGCTAAAAAGCCAATGGCTAAAAAAATTGTAAAGAAAAAATCGGCGCCTAAGAAAAAAGTAGCGGCAAAGAAGCCAGCAGCGAAGAAAAAAGTTGTTGCTAAAAAGACAGTAGCTAAAAAAGTTGTGAAGAAAAAAGTAACAGCGAAGAAAGCTGTGAAAAAGACAGTTAAAAAAGCTAAAAAAGTAGCGAAGAAGACTGTTAAAAAAGCGAAGCCAGTTGCGAAGAAAACAGTAAAGAAGACGAAGAAGGTTGTTAAAAAAGCCGTCAAGAAGTCACCCGCAAAGAAAAAGTCAGCGACTAAAAAGCCAACCGCTAAAAAGACAGTAGCGAAAAAGAAAACAGTAGCGAAAAAGGCAGCGCCTAAGAAAAAGGTTGTGGCTAAAAAAACTGTTAAGAAAATAGCGCCTAAAAAAGTCGTAAAGAAAAAGACTGTAGCTAAGAAGAAGCCAGTGGCTAAAAAGAAGAAAGCCCCAGCTAAGAAAAAGAAATAATCTTTCTCTTTTATAACTAATTTAAGATACCTGCCCAGCTTCGCTTGTGGCAGGTATTTTTTTATGGTCTGATAGGGAATATTAGAGATAGGATTTCCATGAGCGCTTTTAATAAATATTATGAAACTGTGAAGCACTGGTGGTCTAGCGTGGCATTACCCGTAGCGCGGCCCAAATGGCTGAATAAATTAAGCCCTAAATTCAAAAAAGTACCCTTATCCTTACCTTCGCCAACAACCCTTATTGATGGCGCGCCTGTCAAACAAGAGCAGAGTCACGCTTGCCCTAATTACATGGAATTGAAATTAAAGTTTCGTGATATCGGTCGTATGAATGGAATTATGGAGGCGCTGGGGCGTGACTTCCTAACGGCGATGCCAGAAGGCGCGTATGTCAGTCGCTTGGGGCAAATTGCCTTTATGGCGCGCCGCGTTCATGAAGAGCTAGCCAATCAAAGTCTAGCGACTTTAATCGAAAAATCCCATACGCATGAAAAAAAGCATAATAAGCAGTGGGATAAGTGGGATAGTGCAAACTTATATGAGATGGAATCTATGTATCGCCATCACTGTAAGGTTAAGCCAGAGTTGATTGAAAAACTTGCTAAGTTGAGTTATGAGGGACGACGTCGTCATCGTGATATACTTAAAAATAATGATTGGGACAGTGCTAAGCCGTTTTTATCAGAAATGGTAACATTGCAACGTCAATTGGCGGAGTCTAAATGCTTGCAAAATAATAAACATAAAACTGAAAGCGCTTATCAGGCGCTGATGAGGCAATACATCCCTGACGGAAAATTGGATGATATTGATGTCTTGTTTGATGAGTATGAAAAAGGACTCGATAAGCTATTGCCTAAAATTTTGGATAAACAAAGCAAAGAGGAAATTCCTTTGCCATTGCAGGGAGAGTTCCCAGCAGGGCTGCAATTATGGCTTAATAAATCTTTATTAAAAGTGTTGGGTTTCGATTTTACACGCGGTGGCTTATATGAAACAGGTCATAACCCCGTTGAAGGCGGCACGCCAGATGATACGCGCCTTGTTATCAAAACCTCCGATGAAATGAATTTTTTAGAAAGTATGAAGAGCGCTATGCACGAAGGTGGACACGGTGTGTATATCCAAGGATTGCCGCGCTCCGAATGGCGCTACCAACCTGTGGGGCAAGATTTAGGCGCAGCAGTACAGGAATCTCAAGCGTTCTTGGTTGAGATGATACTAGGCCGACGTAAAGAATTTTTCGATTACCTAAGTCCACGAATTGAGGGGTTGTTTCAACGCTTTGGTGAAGATTATATGACGGCAGATAACTTATATCGTTTAAAAACACGCGTGAAGCCAACCGTTGATCGTAAAAACGCAGATGAGGTCACGTACTTTTATCATATTAAAATGCGAATGGAGTTGGAGCGTGATTTAATATCAGGCGCGTTATCCGTCAATGATTTACCAGACGCGTGGAATGCCAAGGTCAAAGAATTTTGTGGTGTAGAGCCAGATAATTATGCATCAGGTTGTTTGCAAGACGTTCATTGGTTTGTGGGTAAATTTGGCTATTACCCTGCCTATGCTTTGGGGCATATGATGGCCGCGCAATTTGAAAGCCGTATGACACGAGATATTCAAAATTTGCCTGAGCTACTATCAATGGGACAATTTAAGCCAATCAATACATGGTTGAATGATAATATTCATGCAAAAGGGCGTTTAATGGGATCAGATGCCTTAATCGAAGAAGTGACAGGGCGCGGCCTATCTGCGCAATCTTTATTGAACCATTTAGAAGATAGATATTTAAAATCTGCTTAAGCGATTAGATGTAACGGGTATGCTTTTATTCTGATATAAATAGGCTATAGTGTAAGTGTCACAGTGACACAACGCATAATTTATGGTCTATAATAATCCTCATGATATCTTATATTTCAACCCGCGGCGGGGGTTCGCCACAAAGCTTTACTGATGTTCTTCTAAAAGGGCTGGCGCCTGATGGTGGATTATATATTCCTGATGAGTGGCCGCAACTCAGTACCGAAGATTTGCGTGGACTATCTGGTGTGCCGTATGCGGATGTGGCTTATAAAGTTATTGCGCCGTTTGTCGGTAGTGATATTGAAACACCTGTTCTTAAACGTATTTTAAGCGAAGTCTATCAAGGCGGATTCTCTCACGCGGCGGTGGCGCCTTTGGTACAAATTGCGCCGAATGTGTGGATGATGGAGCTGTTTCATGGCCCTACCCTAGCTTTCAAAGATTATGCACTACAATTATTAGGGCGCTTATTTGATCATGTGTTGGAACAAAGAAATGAGCGCGTAACGATTGTTGGCGCCACATCAGGTGACACAGGAAGCGCGGCGATTGAGGCGTGTAAGGGGTGTAAGAATATTGATATTTTTATCCTGCATCCAGAAGGGTGCACTTCCGAAGTGCAACGCCGCCAAATGACAACAATTGATGCACCTAATGTTCATAATATCGCTCTCAAAGGGAACTTTGACGATTGCCAAAACATGGTGAAATCTATGTTTGGGGATGAGACATTCAGAAATGACATTAACATGTCGGCCGTGAACTCTATTAATTGGGCGCGTATTATGGCGCAAATTGTTTATTACGTGACTGCGGCGGTGGCGCTAGGCTCACCGAGCCGTAAAGTCTCGTTTGCTGTGCCTACGGGTAATTTTGGTAATGTATATGCGGCCTATGCAGCGCGTCAAATGGGTTTGCCGATGAAGCGCCTTGTGATTGGCTCAAACCGAAATGATATTTTAACGCGTTTCTTTGAAACGGGCTCTATGAAAACAGGGTCAGTTGAGCCGTCTTTGTCCCCTAGTATGGATATCCAAATTTCTAGCAATTTTGAGCGCTATCTCTGCGATTTATTAGGGCGTGATACGAAAAATATTGCATTGTTGATGAAGTCGTTAAAAGAAAAAGGTGCATTTACATTAAATACAGATGTGATGCAGCGTGCACGCGATGAATTTGACGCGTTCCGCTGTACGGATGAACAAACAAAAGGCTTAATGAAGGCCTGTTACGCTGAAACGGGTTATATTCTTGATCCTCATACGGCGGTAGGCTTGAATGCAGGTATGCAAGTGCGTGAAGATCCGACAATTCCGCTTGTGGCACTTGGGTGTGCGCATCCTTCTAAGTTTCCAGATGCTGTGGAAGCGGCAATAGGTGTGCGTCCTGAACTACCGCCTCATTTGGCAGATTTATATGAACGTACAGAGCATCTAACGAGCTTACCTAATGACTTGAAAAAAGTTCAAGACTTTATAAAACAAAATATTAAATAAACATATTGGATATATTCTATGACGATTAACTCTACAAAATTGCCAAATGGCTTGCGCGTTATAACAGACACTGTTGAAACGGTTGAATCTGTGGCAGTTGGTATATGGTGTGACGTGGGGACGCGCCATGAAAATATGGCCCATAATGGTGTGGCGCATATGGTGGAACATATGATGTTCAATGGAACAAAGACACGTACATCTAAAGATATTGTTGAGCAAATAGAAACTGTTGGCGGTCAAATGAACGCGTACACTTCGCGTGAAAATACGGCTTATTACGTTCATTTATTAAAAGAAGATGTTGGGTTAGCCTTAGATGTCCTAAGCGACATGATACAACGTTCAACCTTTCCTGACGTTGATTTAGAAAAAGAGCGCGGCGTTATTATTCAAGAAATTGGTATGACGAATGATACGCCCGATGATTTGGTCTTTGATTTATACCAAGAATGCGCCTATCCAAAGCAATCTTTGGGCGCGCCTATCTTAGGGACAGCAAAAATTATTGAAGAGATGAAGAAATCGACATTGTTTGATTATGTGCAGAACTTCTATAACCCGCAGAACTTGGTGATATCAGCCGCTGGTAATATCACTCATGAAGAAATGTTGAAACACGTACAGAAATGTTTCAATGCGCTACCGATAAGTAAAAAATCTGAATTTCAAGTCGCAGATTATAAAGGTGGATTTATCTATGAAGAAAAAGAGCTGGAGCAAGCGCACGTTGTTTTAGGGTTTCAAGGGGTTTCCAAAATATCCCCTGATTACCACGCTGCGATTACGTTATCGACTATCATGGGGGGCGGTATGTCATCGCGTTTATTTCAAGAGGTACGTGAAAAACACGGCCTCGTATATTCGGTGTATTCTGCACATGGTGCGTTTCATGATGATGGACAATTTGAAATATATGCCGGTACAGGTCCTGAGAAATTAAAACAACTCGTACCTGTTATTTGTGATGAAGTCATGAAAATAACGCAAGAGGCCGTAAGTGAGGCAGAATTAAACCGCGCCAAATCTCAACTGCGTGCCAGTGTGTTGATGGGGCGTGAGTCAATGTTAAGCCGTGCCAATCGTCAGGCAAAATACATGATGAATTTTGATGCAGACTTTGATTTGAACGAACTGCTCGCTAAAATTGATGCAGTAGACGTACAGTCTATCCAGACAATCGCAGGGAAAATCTTTAGTACATTGCCAACGGTTGCGGCGCTTGGGCCTTTATCTGAAATGGAATCCTATGACAAAATTCAAACAAGGCTGGCCGCTTAACCTTATAAATGTACCTGCTTCAAACCCTGTTTTACACGGGAATAAAGTTTATTTATGCCCACCCTGCTTAGAAAATTTTGAAACTTGGCTTGATGTACGTACTCGTAGCAAAGAATTTTTAATTCCGTTTGAACCTGCTTGGCCATCAGATGCGTTGAGTTTTAATTTTTATAAACGTCGCCTTAATCACCAAAATCAAGAAGTTCAAGCTAAGCACGGGGCATTCTTTTTTATTTTTGATAAACAAAATGACAGCCTAGTTGGTGGTATTAATTTAAATAACATGATACTGGGCGCAGCACAGCATGCCTCATTAGGATATTGGTTGGGTGAAACATATCAGGGTAAGGGTTATATGACCGAAGCTATATATTTAATTCAAAATTATGCTTTTAATGTCTTAAATTTACATCGTTTGAATGCCGCATGTTTATCAGATAATCATCAAAGTATAGCCGTGCTTAAACGATGCGGTTTTACTGAAGAGGGGTACGCGCCAAAATATTTGCAAATAAATGGGCAGTGGCAAGATCATCGCTTATTTGGTCTGGTAAATAGCGTACGTTAATATTTTTAGTAAATACCACCTGTACCTGTGAAGCTACCCTCAACATCTTTTGGGGGCTGGCTTACACGTGGGCGCTCTGTTTGTGGCGCTTTGGTTGGGGGTGTACGTTTACCATCTTCTGAAATTGGCACCTGTACGCGCTCGTTATTTGGCGCATTTTGTTGACGTCTTTGATTTGAAAAATATGAAAATGAGCTATCATTATTGCTCGTTTCTGGGCGGTATATTTCGACGGAGCCATCATCATAGACAATGTCTTCATTCTCATACTCAAAACCATTTTCATCGTCATAACCAAAAGGCTCATCGCCATAATTAAGTTGCTGGATAATTTTTCCGTCCTCGCCAATAACATCGGCGGTGGCAGCAAAATTACCACTCCCAGGTTCTGTCCCTGCGATAAAGGATTCCCATATAGCATTTTCATCTGAAGGGCTGGCTAATCTTCCCGTCTTAGGGTTTACGCGTACGTTCTTAATTCCTTCGGGAACGCGAAACGGCATCGGCGGTGTATTGGCCAAGGCTTGCTTCATAAAGTCACCCCAAATTGGCGCAGCCACAGAAGAGCCAGTTTCACGTTTTCCCATAGATTTTGGATCATCAAATCCAACAAAAACGCCGACAACTAAGTCAGGGGAGAATCCGATAAACCATGCATCTTTGGATTTGTTTGTTGTCCCTGTTTTACCTGCTAATGGGCGTCCTATTTCGCTTAATCGACGTGCCGTACCACGTTGCACAACACCTTCTAACATTGAAACGATCTGGTAAGTTGTTTTTTCATCTGCAATTTTTTCACGCGTATCAGGAATGCGCGGTACGGCCTGACTTTCCCATCTGATCTTATCGCCGCAATTAAGGCAGGGACGTCCATCATAAGAAAAAACGGTTTTTCCATTTCTATCTTGAATACGATCAATAAAAGTTGGGGTCACTTTTTTCCCCCCATTCACTAACATGCCATAGGCAGAGGTGAGCTTAAGTAAAGTTGTTTCGCCTGCGCCCAGTGAATAGGATAGAAACTTTTTCATATCTTCGGTGATGCCAAATTTATTAGCGTAATCCGCAACCGTTTCCATACCCAGCTTATTGGCAAGACGTACGGTCATAAGGTTTCTTGATTTTTCAATACCAAGGCGCAAGGTGGAGGGGCCGTAAAATTTGTTTGAATAATTGGTGGGTCGCCAAAAATCACCAGGCGCTTGTTCAATCACAAAGGGCGCATCGAGGACTTTTGTTGAGGGTGTAAAGCCATTATCTAGGGCGGCTAAATAAACGAAAGGTTTAAATGCTGAGCCTGGTTGACGCTCGGCCTGTGTTGCGCGGTTGAAGCTAGATGCGCTCTGTGTCCATCCACCTTGCATCGCTAAGATTCTTCCTGTGTGTGGGTCGAGGGCAATAATCGCACCTTGAATCTTAGGCACTTGGCGTAAATACCACGTCTTGTCCTTATCTTCGACTAAAACAACTTCTCCTGTTCTTAAAACTTGACTGACGCTTGTGATGGGTTGACCCAACGCATAACAATCTTGCAAACATTTTCGCGCCCATTTCACACCATCTAATGTAAGCGTTACTTTTGATTTATCTTCAAAAGCTATTTCGGCGCTTGTTTTGTTAACGCTTAACACAACGCCCATTCGCCAAGATGGCAATGTGCCTTCAGGTTCTGCGATTTTAGAAAGTTTTTTCACCCAATCATCCATGGATTTTAACGTGGCAACGGGCCCGCGCCAGCCATGGCGTTTATCATAAGCCGTTAAGCCATCGCGCAATGTTTCAACAGCAATTGTTTGTAAATGTGGATCTACAGAAGAACGTACAGCTAACCCGCCTTGATATAAACTATCGCGTCCATATTTATCTTTTAATTCACGGCGTACCTCTTCGGCAAAAAAATCTGCTTCGACGGCATTAACTATTTTATATCTTTGCGTGACAAGGGGTTGCTCTTGTGCGATTTCTGCTTCAGATTTTTTAATATTGCCATCTTCAAGTAAGCGTCCAATAACCCAGTTTCGACGTGTAAGCGCGGCTTCTTTCCTGCGAATGGGGTGGTAATTGTTCGGCG
>CALDHI010000086.1 GCA_937941545.1 uncultured Alphaproteobacteria bacterium | reverse complement strand
ATTAAAATCTACACAGACTCTTATAATAAAGACAAAGAGTTCTACGGATTTATGCGCTCAATGGAAGCTTATAAGAACACTCTGGCAGATTCAGAAACACGCTTAATCTTGTCCCCAGACAGCGACTTCTTCAAATACTTCCAAGGTCAGCGTTAAAAAATATCTAATCTATTAACTTAAATTTAAGCCGCTTGCCCTGATTTTTGCTGTTGGATGCCTGCTTTATGCCCTATTTATGGGGCATATTGACGTTGGTGACGAGCATGCTTGACCACGTTGGCAATAAGCCATAGATTTAACCCTATAGTTTTATAATATAATTGAAGGATTTATAAGAATGACGACGCAAAAAAAGACACTATTTAAACCATTTTTATTAACTCTTGCCGCGATAGCCATTGCCGCCCCGTTATATGTTGCCAATAGCCCAACGCCGTTTATTAAAGACGCCGTGGCGCAGGAGACCTCAACCCAAAAAATAAAACAATCAGGCTATAACGCACCGCAATCTTTTGCCGATTTGGCGGAGGTTTTATTGCCTGCCGTGGTCAATGTGTCTTCAACCGCCAAGGTTGATGACCCCGTTGAAATGCCAGACATGCCACAATTTCCTGAAGGATCACCGTTTGAAGACTTCTTTGAAGAGTTCATGGGTAAACGTGGTGGCGGTGGCTTAGGTGGCCCTGCACTCCCTGCTGCCTCACTGGGATCTGGCTTTATTATTGATGCCGAAAATGGCTACGTTGTTACAAACAATCATGTTATTCGCGACGCCGAAGAAGTGCGCATTACGTTACATGATGACAGCACCATCCCCGTCGAAATTATCGGCCGTGATGAAAAAGTGGATATTGCCGTCCTCAAAGTTGATACAAAAAAATATACACTAAAGGCCGTTGAGTTTGGCAATAGCGATCGTATGCGCGTTGGTGATTGGATTGTCGCCATCGGAAACCCGTTCGGCCTTGGCGGGACAGTGACCGCAGGGATTGTATCGGCGCGTCAACGTGATATTAATTCAGGCCCATATGATGATTATATTCAAACAGATGCCTCCATCAATCGTGGAAATTCTGGTGGCCCTATGTTTGATTTAGAGGGCAATGTGATTGGTATTAACACAGCCATCTTCTCACCAACAGGTGGCTCAGTCGGGATTGGGTTTGCTATCCCATCTAACCTTGCTAAACCTGTGATTGATCAATTGATTAAATATGGTCGTACTAAGCGTGGATGGCTCGGTGTGCGTATCCAAACCGTTACCGAAGAAATTGCTGAAAGCTTAGGCCTAGACAAAGCCGAAGGCGCACTTGTTGCAAGCATTTCCGAAGATGGCCCCGCAGCGAAAGCTAAATTAAAAGCAGGCGATATTATCCTGACATTTGATGGTAAAAAAGTAGATACGATGCGCTCTCTACCGCGCATTGTGGCTGAAACTGAAATTGATACGGATGTGACCGTGGTGTTTTGGCGTGATGGTAAAAAACAAAAAGCCAAGGTGAATATTGGTGAGCTGGAAAAAGCTGAAGATGATGGCTTGCTTGCGGCCAATGATAATATTGAGCCTGTCGTGCCTAAATCTAAAGTAAAAGAAGTTGAAGATTTTGGCTTTAGTATCGCCCCTATTTCCTCAACCATGCGCGAGCAATATAATGTGCCCGAAGATGTTGACGGCGTTTTAATTACCGATGTCACACGCGATGGCCAAGCGTTGTTGAAAGGCTTAAGCAAAGGCGATGTTATTGTTGAAATGAACCAACAAGCCGTGAGCGATCCGACTGCGTTGCTTGATGTCATCACAAAAGCGAAAAAAGAAAAACGCACCTCTGTGTTGTTACTTCTTAATCGTGAAGGCGATGTAAGGTTTGTCGCGTTAAAGTTTGACGCTGAATAACAAGCTTGAACAGCGCACAACAAATCTACGTGATTGGTGGGCCTACGGCGAGCGGTAAATCGGCGCAGGCGCTTCGGCTGGCGGATGCGCATGATGGCGTTATTATCAATGCGGATTCGTTGCAGATTTATGACGGGTTGCCCATTTTAACTGCGCAACCACCCGCAGAAGATTTAACGCAAGCCCCGCACAAACTTTATGGTCATTTTCATCCAAACGCACCTTGTTCAGCGGGCAATTGGTGTGAAATTGTTAAGCCTCTTATTGAAGACGTGCTAAGTCAAAATAAAGCGCCCGTTATTGTGGGGGGCTCTGGGCTTTATATTAACTCTCTACTTTATGGTTTGTCACCAATGCCTGATGTGCCAAGCAATGTTAGGGAGGCTACTAATAAACTGCATGCGAAACTGGGCAATGCGGGGTTTTATGAAGCTTTAGAAAAACGTGACCCCATCATGGCGGCGCGGTTTCATCCAGACCATACCGCCCGCCTTATCCGCGCCTATGAAGTGATTGAAGCCACAGGAAAAAGCTTGGCACAGTGGCAGGAACTTCCCCGCCTCGCCCCGCCTGAAAGCTGGCAATTTGATGTCACCCTTGTGATGCCCGAACGCGCCACCTTATACGAGCGATGCAATATGCGCTTTGAATGGATGTTGGACAATAATGTGTTAGAGGAGATAAAAGCCTTTAATGCTTTGAAAAAATCAGGTGAAATTTTAGACACTGTCCCCATTAATAACGCGCTGGGGCTTAAACCTCTAACCGCTTACATTAACGGTGATATCAGCAAGGAAGAGGCCGTGACATTAGGGCAAGCGGAAACCCGCCGTTATGCCAAACGTCAAACAACATGGTTTAATCATCAAATAAAAGAGAATAAAAATGTTGCAAATATTTCAACAATCACGTAACAATATTTCTATGATTAATATTTTAAACAATATTTTAGTCCTCGTGAACGTGCTCCTGATGGGAGCGCTAACGGTCTAATATGGTTTAAACTATAATAGAATGAATGTTAGCGCCCTGAATTATTATTCGGGGCTTTTTTATATGAACCACCATGCCAATACGGAAAAAACAAATGATTAAGACAGTCAAAGCAAAAACAAAGAAAATAAAATCGCCATTAGGGAAAAAGCTTAACAAGAATCACAACCAGACCATGTCTGGTGCCGAAATGGTGATTGAAGCCTTAGTGGAACAAGGCGTGGACACTATTTTTGGGTATCCGGGCGGTGCGGTTCTACCGATCTATGATGCTATTTTCCAGCAAGATAAAATCAAGCATGTTTTATGCCGTCATGAACAAGGCGCGGCGCACGCCGCCGAAGGGTATGCCCGTTCAACGGGTAAGATTGGTGTTATCCTTGTGACCTCTGGCCCTGGGGCGACAAACGTTGTGACGGGTTTAACGGATGCATTGTTAGATTCTATTCCCCTTGTCTGTATAACAGGGCAAGTTCCAACATTCTTAATCGGTAATGATGCCTTTCAGGAAGCGGACACGACAGGCATTACACGCCCTTGTACCAAGCATAATTATCTTGTTAAAGACGTAAACACCCTCGCCAATGTTTTACATGAAGCGTTTCATGTTTCTGGCTCTGGTCGTCCCGGCCCTGTTGTGATTGATTTGCCAAAGGATGTTCAATTCGCAGAAGGCAAGTATATTAGTAAAGCCAAAGCCAAGACGCATATGTACAATCCCAAAACAACACCTGATATGGCCGCGATTAAAAAAGCAGTGGCTTTAATTTCAAAAGCGAAAAAACCTATTTTTTACACAGGCGGCGGCGTTATTAATGCTGGGCCAAAGGCGTCTAAAGATTTAACAGCGTTTGTGAAAAAGACGGGCTTTCCTATTACCTCAACCTTGATGGGTCTGGGCGCTTTTCCAGCGCATGAAAAACAGTGGATGGGTATGTTAGGTATGCACGGCACCTACGAAGCCAACATGGCGATGCATGGTTGTGATGTTATGATTTGTATTGGTGCACGTTTTGATGACCGCGTCACGGGTGACATCACGCGCTTCTCACCCAACTCTAAGAAAATCCATATTGATATCGATGCGAGCTCTATCAATAAGATTATCCATGTTGATTTGCCTATCATTGGAGATGCGGGTGAAGCCATTGCTGCGATGTATAAAGAATGGAACGCACAAAAATATAAAGCGGATGAAGCGGCGCTTAAAAAATGGTGGAAACAAATTAAAGACTGGCGCGGTGTCAATTGTTTGGCTTACGAAAAAGATGATAAAATCATTAAGCCTCAATACGCGTTGGAGCGCCTTAATCACTTTCTTCAAAAAGATGCGAAGAAAAACAAACGGGATAGCTTCATTACAACCGAAGTGGGGCAACATCAAATGTGGGCGGCGCAGTTCCTGCCTTTCAACAAGCCAAACAGATGGATGACATCGGGTGGCTTAGGGACGATGGGGTACGGCCTACCCGCCGCCATTGGTACGCAAATGGGTAATCCCGACGGCTTGGTGATTGATGTGGCAGGCGAAGCGTCTATTCTAATGAATATCCAAGAAATGAGCACAGCGATACAATATAACTTGCCTGTTAAAATATTCATCTTGAACAATCAATGGATGGGAATGGTACGCCAATGGCAAGAATTGCTTCATGGCGAGCGTTACTCTTCTAGCTACACTGAAAGCCTGCCAGACTTCGTTAAGCTAGCCGAAGCCTATGGCGGTATCGGTTTGCGTGCGGATACCCCTGATGAGCTTGATGATGTGATTGAACAAATGCTGGAAACTGATAAAGTGACAATCGTGGATGTGCGCGTCGCACAAAACGAGAATTGCTTCCCGATGATTCCATCAGGCAAGGCGCATAATGAAATGATATTGGCCGCAGACGCCGAACAATTTGATAAGAAACTGGTATAAATTATGATCGTTAAAGATAAAAAAGAAAATCAAAGTGTGTATGGTGATGGCCCAGGTGATCGCGATATTCAACGTCACACGCTGTCTGTTTTAGTAGACAATGAACCAGGCGTGCTGGCACGGGTTATTGGCCTGTTCTCAGGTCGTGGCTATAACATTGAAAGCCTGACGGTGGCGGAAGTGAGCAAAAAGCTTAATCAATCACGTATGACGATTGTAGCCATTGGGACGCCTTCAGTTATTCAGCAAATAAAACATCAGCTAGAGCGCCTTGTTCCTGTTCATAAAGTGAATGATTTAACCGAAGAAGGCCCTCATGTTGAACGTGAGCTGGCATTGGTAAAAGTAGTTGGTACTGGGGAAAAACGTGTGGAAGCCATCCGAAGCGCCGATATATTTCGCGCACGCGTCATTGACTCAACCACCAGCTCCTTTATTTTTGAAGTCACAGGCTCCACACAAAAGGTTGATGCTTTTATCGAACTCATGGTACCCTTGGGCATGGTTAATATTAGTCGTACAGGCGCGGCCGCCATCTCCAGAGGCTCTGATAAAATATAACGGTTTATACCAAAGGATTATCACCATGCGTTTTCTTATCATTATATTATGTTCCCTCTCATTAACGGCGTGCGTTTCCCAAGATCAAATGGATGTGAAGATGTCTAAAGGATGCGCCGCAGGGGTGAATACACTTCTTGATGAACGTGGCAACGACAAAAAAATAAAGGAAATTAAGACAACCAACTATTCAAATGAACAAGCCGAAGGAGGATTGCACCGACGCGTCACATTTGAGGCCATTGAAGAAGATGGTTGGTTGGAGCTTGATAAGACCTATAGCTGTTTATTCATGCAAGAATGGGGCATTTTCAAAAGCTCTCATAAAGCTTTGCTCGTTCAAGTTAAAATTGACGATCAATTATACGGCAAAAAAGATGGTACAATTTTAGGTGGCTTTGAGGATTTCTTAAAACTCACCAGAGCTGTCGATGATGCTATGGCACAATGATAATGGCGTAAAACTTATGGCTTCAGAAAAATTTGACTTTAAAGGCTCCCTTGGGGAAACACTGGCAGCGCGAATTGATAAGCCCAATGGCGACATTAAATCTTACGCCCTTTTTGCGCATTGCTTTACAGGATCAAAAGATATTCTGGCGTCTAAATATATCGCTCAAACATTAAATTGGCATGGCATAGCCGTTGTACGCTTTGACTTCACAGGGCTTGGGGAAAGTGATGGCGATTTTGCCAACACCAACTTCACTTCTAATATTGAGGACTTAGTAAAAGCCGCAGATTATATGCGGGGAAATTTCGAAGCCCCCTCTTTATTGGTTGGTCATTCATTAGGCGGCGCGGCCGTTATTGCCGCCGCCCATCAAATTCCTGAAGCCGATGCCGTGGCCACGATTGGCGCACCGTCGGATTCAAAACATGTGGGGCATCTATTTGAAGCGCACCATGATGAAATATTAAAAGAAGGCGAGGCCGAAGTCTGCTTAGCCAATCGTCCCTTCAAAATTAAAAAACAATTCCTTAATGACATTAACAATCAAAACATGAACGACCATATCGCGCATTTGAACAAAGCCCTCATGGTCATGCATGCGCCACTTGATAAAACGGTAGGTATTGAAAATGCCAGCCAGATATTCATCAAGGCAAAGCATCCTAAGAGCTATATCTCTCTTGATGACTCAGATCATTTGATGACGAATAAGGAGGATTGTGTCTATGCCGCGCATGTTATTGCGCGTTGGTCAGAGCGTTATATCTATAGATAAATATTTCCTTGATTATATTACATAATTATCGTATAAATGTGTCACCTTCTTTTGCAAGATAAGGTATAATCTACTGTTCGAAATTTTAAAAATGAGTTTTATATTATGAAGTTATTCTCTTTACTGCTAATCACCATAGTAACGTTTTCATCGATAAACGAAAGTCACGCACAAACAGATACACGCAAAGCGCCGTTCCCTGACGTGCAAGCAAAAATAAACGAAGGCATGCCCCCGTTTATCCAAACATCACGCGAACATTCAGAAGTGATGTTTGACCGTCAAGACCATGTCACAGATAAAGCGGCGCAACAGTTACTCATGCGCCAAGATGGTACGTTAGAAAGTAATAAATTCTATATTGGTGGGCGTTTTAACGGCACAATCATTAGCGAGCGCACAAACACAGATGGCAAGTTCCCTATTCTATCGCGTCTGCCCCCTACCCATACAAAGGGAAATAGCGATACGTTTTCAATGGTGAATGACGCGTCCATAAGCGGTACTTTAACACTGCCATGGATCTTAGCGTATGCCCAGGGCGAATACACAGAGCTTGCCTATACAGGGCAAAGCCCACGCGATTGGCGCAAATATTTTGTGACGATCGGTGATTTAGATAAGTTCCCCGTGTACCTAACAGCAGGTAAGAAGACAGTGTCCTTTGGAAACATGGATTCTTACGCTCCTTTTACACACGGCCATAACAGTCATTATTTTTGGGCGCAAAATGACGATAATCCTCTTTTTGAATTAGGTTACCTAGATAAAGGATGGCACGTTACCGCAACCGCTATCAAAGCAGATAGAGGCAAGCGTGTCTTGAATGCTCCAGATGATGAAGATGGCTATAAAAACTTCGCAACTAGCGTGACTAAAAACTTTACTATCGGTGATATTCATCGCTTTAAAATAGGCGCAGGGTTTTTACGTGGGACAATTTATGATGGCACATTGGCACATCATCCGCCAGTTATCGGAAGCCCTGACCGTTCATGGAACGGCGCATGGAACATCAATGGGGTTTACAGTATCGGCTCGTTCGATTTCATGGGAGAATTTACCCGCACCCTCAAAGAATGGGAAGCCACCGGCGCACATGTTCATGCCTTAAACCTGCAAGGACGTTACCGCGATTATATCTGGGAATTTCCAACCACCTATTCCGCTATGTATAGCCAAGGCATCCAAGGCGAAAGCGGTGATGAATGGGAACGTATGGATCAGTTCGTTGCAGGGCTAGAAATGAAAATCCATCCTAATGTAACAATTGGCGCAGAATACTTGCTGAATTCAGGCTTCGTCCCGCTTATCATGCCAACGGTTATTGCGGATGATGGCGTGGTCTCCCACACGGGTCAAGTTGGCGTCAAAATAACTTTTTAGTAATATTATTACTGTCAAAACCCTTGCAAAACAGTGCGTTTAGTGCTTTTTTGTAAGGGTTTTTAATTATAAATAACAAATGATTTTTATCATTTAATTACATAGAGGATATTTAAAATGGGTCAAGCCAAAGTCGCTCAATTCGCTAAAGATGAGCCAGAACAAAAAACGTCAATGCGTGTTTATTACGACAGTGATTGTGATGTGAACCTTATAAAGAACAAAAAAGTTGTTGTCATTGGATATGGATCACAAGGTCATGCGCATGCCGCCAACCTAAAAGACAGTGGTGCAAAAAATGTGCGTATCGCGCTTCGCCCTGAAAGTTCAACAAACAAAAAAGCGCAAGACGCTGGATTTGAGACTATGGATGTGACAGAGGCCGCGAAATGGGCTGATGTGATGATGATGGCGACACCAGATGAGCTGCAACGTGAAATTTATTACAACCACCTTCATGACAATATGAAGGAAGGCGCGGCGCTTATGTTCGCCCATGGTTTAAACATTCACTTTAACCTAATTGAGCCACGCAAAGATTTAGACATCTTGATGGTTGCGCCAAAAGGCCCAGGCCATACAGTGCGCGGCGAATACCAAAAAGGCGGTGGTGTGCCGTGCCTTATTGCCGTTGAGCAAGACGCGACAGGGAATGCGCAAGATGTTGGTCTATCATATGCCTCTGCTATTGGCGGTGGTCGTTCAGGTATCATTGAAACATCGTTCCGTGAAGAATGTGAAACAGACTTATTTGGTGAACAAGTGGTTCTTTGTGGTGGCCTATGTGAACTTATCAAAGCGGGATTTGAAACGTTGACAGAAGCGGGTTACGCCCCTGAAATGGCTTACTTTGAATGCATGCATGAAGTGAAGCTTATCGTCGATCTTCTGTATGAAGGTGGTATGGCGAACATGCGGTATTCAATCTCTAATACGGCGGAATATGGTGACTATGTCACGGGCCCGCGTATTGTGACAGACGAAACAAAAGCCGAAATGAAGCGCGTCCTAGCGGATATTCAATCGGGTCGTTTCGTGCGCGATTGGATGAGCGAATGCCAAGCAGGACAGCCAAGCTTTAAAGCGACACGCCGTAACAATGCCGAACACGGTATCGAAGAAGTGGGCGAGCGCCTACGCTCCATGATGCCTTGGATCAAAAAAAGCCAATTAGTTGATAAAGAAAAGAACTAATATTGAACAAGCAATTAAAACATAATTCTAAAGAAGGCGACTCTTACCAGTCGCCTTCTTCGCGTTTTGGTGAGAATAAATTGTTAGGCATTGGCCTAATCATCTTAGCCATGACCAGTATCTCTTTCACCAATATTTGTGCAAAATGGGCAAGCGCGCAGCACCACCCTATTGATATTTTATTCTATCGAAACATAGGTGCTTTATTAATTACGGCATTTTATATCAAAACAAAATACGGGAATTTTAAGATTTTAAAAACCAAGCGCGTTGGCGCACATGTCAAACGCGGCATTGTCGGTACAATCGGTGTAGGAACGGCCTTTGGTGCTTATGCGGTTATGCCTGTCACAGACGCGACAATTTTACTTTTCACTATTCCTATTTTCACCGCTCTTTTATCAATGCCTATTCTAAAAGAAACTGTAGGTCCGTTAAGATGGGGCGCTATCCTTGTTGGCTTTATTGGTGTTTACATCGCGGTAAACCCCTCAGGCTTTGTGTCGGATGGGGTTAACATACATGGAGTCGCTTTAGGAATTATCTCTGCCATTGCCTCCGCCTGCACCGCTCTATTCATACGCGATTTGGGAAGTACAGAACCCGCCATCAGAACAGTCTTCTACTTTCTACTCATTGGCGTTTTGATCTTAATTCCATTTATGTTTTTCTTGGCTAAAGTGCCGACACTACCAATGTTTGGAATCTTGGCACTGGCTGGAATTTTAGGGTTTTGTAATCAATTTTTGAAAACTAACGCCTATGCCATTGCCCCTGCGGCGTTGCTCGCTCCGTTTATTTACACAATGATTATATGGTCTGTGTTGGCAGATATTATCATCTGGAATACGATGCCTACTAATAACGTACTAATAGGCGGCGTCATTATCATCGCAAGCAATTTATTCTTGGCATGGCGAGAGAATTTGAAGAGAAACTAATTTAGCAATAAACATTGACACAACCAACAATAAAAATTACATATAAAAAAATGAGCGATAAAAATATTATACAAGGTGTTACTACAAATAAAGATTTTCCCCCTCTTCAAGAAAGAGAAGAAATTTATCGTGTTGCACGATTTGTTAGCCAAAGGAGTTTGAGCACCGATCGTAATCATATGGATTACCAAAATTATAGCGATAAGTGGGGCATTAGAGACTTTAGCCAAGCTATTAGTAAAGCAACGTCAGAAGATAAATATACTCTGGGCTTACCTAATAACCATTTCTATCAACTATCAGCAGTATTTATCTTTTATACAGCTGATAGTACTGAGGCTTACGACCTAGCCGTTGCTATTCGTGATGATAGCCTAACACAAGATCAACGGGCCAACGTTCATCAAGTTAGCGTTAACTCACCTAAACTCCAAATCATTAAATGATCTACCCCCGTGCATAAAAGCTGAACTCTTCACTCGTGATTTCGGCGCTTATGTATTGCGCGGAGATGGACTCTTTCGAGATAGTGAGCTCGGTTAAGTTTCCATCATCATCAATTTTCGCAGACAAGCTTAATGTTTCTTCGCTATATTCCGCTACGGTGATGCTGGCGGATAGCTTCGTGCTTTGCCCTGCTATCTCAACATCGGCGTCGTTGTCATTAGCATTGGCGACAAAAGAAATCACAGAGGATGGCGCATCGTCACCGTTCAAATACCCGCTATAGGCACGGATCTGTTCATTCAGGCGTTGTGCTTCTTCAAACTGCGCGATGGCTTCTTGTGAAATACCGACTTCATCCACGATTTGGTTTTGCTGGTTATTTAACACAGAGGCCGAAGGTGGCTTGTTATTCCCATTAGAGCGAACCGCCAGCGCATTGCGCTCGCTCGTGGCTTGGTACGATGTGATGGAGGTGCGTGTGCTGGTCACGCTGGCGTTAATTTCAATCATGCTTATATCCTTTAAACTGCCGCAATCATCCTGACTGCCATATCTTTTAATATGAAATTATTATACCATAAATCTCTTTATGAAGCGGATAAAATATTTAATGGAACCACAAGATAATATAATCAAAGGCATGGTTGCAGGGCTGGGCGCATTCTTTATGCTCAGCCTAATGAATGTCTTTGCTAAGCTTTTAAGCGAAACTCATCATGTGATTGAGATTGCATTTTATCGGAACTTAATCGCAACGCTGCCTTTCCTCTTCATGATATTTGTGATGAATAAGCGGGAGATTACAAAAATAAGTTCACGTAAAACAGGAGTATTTGCCCGCGCCATTATTGGCACAATCAGCCTTGTAACGACGTTCGCCGCCTTCGCCGCCATGCCGATGGCGGATACGACCGCATTTTTGTTCACCTCCTCACTGGCTATTCCTATTCTAGGGTTTTTCTTCCTCGGGGAGCGTGTTGGTATTTATAGGTGGAGCGCGGTTTTAGTCGGCTTTATTGGTGTTATCATCATGTTAAACCCAGGGGGCGGCATGAATTATATCGGTGTCAGCTTAGCGTTATGCGCCGCAACAATGCATGCAATATTACAAACTATTTTGCGTTATTTGGGTAAGACAGAAAAACCAGAAACGATTACATTTTACTTTGTTGCCATCGGCACAGTCATTGCGGGATTGGCGATGCCATGGGTAGCCAGCATGCCGACTATACAAGAAATTCCGCTGTTCTTAGCGGTTGGCATTACGGGATTGATCGCGCAATACTTACTCTCCATCGCCTTCGGAAACGCCCCTGCTGCCGTTGTAACGGTCTTTAATTATTCAGGATTGTTATGGTCTGTAGCATTTGGCTGGTTCATTTGGAACGATTGGCCCATGGCCAGCATCTGGATCGGCGGCGCAATTGTCATCGCGTCAAACATCTTCATTATTATACGCGAAAGCCGCCTCAGTAAAGTGACAGGTGATCGCGTTCGCGCGAAATTTTAACTTTTATTGAAGTCTTAAACCGTTGCCATCATAGATGCCGATTGGTTTTTTCGTGTACCAGTCGGTTAACATGAATGTGCCATTTTCATTGTTTTTCGTGACACCGTAAACCGTATCCACCAAAGTCACAACACGGCACTTATCAAGTCCAGAAAGATGATAGAAATTTGGCCCCACTACCAATTGCGCACGCCCATCTTTGCCAACAACTTGGTTTTTAAAGATATCCGCTTTGTAAAATTTCTTTATCAGGGTCAGACCGTCTTGTTGTGACGTCCAATCTTCGACATACCAATCTTCATCTTTATATTGAGGATGTTGCGAATGACGGGCATTTTCAAGGTATGGATTATATATTTTTGCACTGCGATACTGTTCGTGGGCATTTACCCAATTAAACCCTGGCGGCCATTGCAACAGCTGAAAACTTTTAGTTTCTGCTTGCGCTTGTTTTATGGGGGATAAGATAACAAAAGACAATATTATCAATAACTTAAATGTAGCGCGCATGTGTATAAACCTGTGAATAAAAATAGGATAAATATTGAAAATAAAAAATTAACTAAATCTATGATACAATAAAATTATGATTAATGCCATTACATCCGCACTATCGGGGCTAAATACGGCCTCCAAACAAGTTGAGCAAAGCGCACAAAACATTGCTAGCCCAACGCTTGACAGTAATGTCATTGAAGATATCGTTGATATAAAAGTCGCTGAAACCGCCTATAAAGCCAATATAGAGGTTATCAAAGTGACGGACGAATTAACAGATGAGCTCCTCAAAATCTTTGATGAGACCGTTTAATCTCTCCCCATAATTAATTAAAACAATACGTTGAGATAAAAGCTTAATTTATTAAGCAATTTTATCTCAACGTATTGTTTTAATTGTAAAAAATAATGTCAAAAACTTAAAAATCTTAACCAAATACCAAGGTTACGATGGTATGATATAATTATGGAGTTTTCTATTTTCCAAATAGAATTTAATGAATGAGGGTTTCTTAAATGCCAAGCTATACATTACAGCTAGAATTACTCGGCAATTATTTAGTCGATCAGCCAGGATTTGAAATCTGGGCTGATGGGGTTTTGGATAGCTCATACTCCATTTCTTCGGCAGGCTCTTCAATTACCGCAACATTCAGCTATGGTGGCGCTCTTCCCTCTTCTTTACAATTTAGATTCAATGATGCCCTACCAGAAACAGGGCGCTTCATCGAAATTCAAAGCGTTTCTATTAACAACCGTGTCGTTAACAAAGGAAATTACCTATCTAGCGATAATCTTGTGAATGGCGGCAATAGTAACGTCAACATAGCAGGTGCAGACTTTATATTTAATAATTCTGCTGACCCACTGGCCAGCGAGTTTACAGTTGGCGCAACAAACACCTTCACGAGCGGACGCGATACTTTTCGTGATTATAACGGGACTACAGATCGCGTATTTGATTTATTAGGGGATAATGATTACGCCCACACAGGATCAGGTGATGATAAAATTGCGGGCGGCGCAGGCAATGATACAATTCGCTCAGGCGCAGGCAATGATCTTGTGTTTGGCGGTATCGGTAATGACCGCATATTTGGTATGGATGGTGACGATACGCTTCACGGCGGTAGTGGCGATGACGCGATTCAAGGACATGGCGGCAACGATGAAATTCACGGCGGTGACGGGGATGACCGCCTCAATGGTCAAGACGGCGATGATATTATTACAGGTGGTCTTGGAAGCGATAAAATAACAGGTGGTAGCGGCAGTGATGCCTTATACGGTGATAATGGCGATGACCAAATCACAGGTGGATTGGGCGATGATACGGTTGATGGCGGCGGCGGTAACGATTTAATTTATGGCGGACTTGGTGTTGATTACATCGATGGCGGAGATGATGATGACATCATTATAGGCGACCAAGGAAATGACATTCTAAAAGGCGGAGATGGTAATGATATCATCTACGGAAAATATGATGATGATTTAATGTATGGCGGCGATGGAGATGATCGCCTTTTTGGGGGTACCGAAGAAGATACAATTTATGGCGGAGCAGGAAATGATATTCTTCTTGGTGGCGCCAGTCGTATTATAAACACAACATCCTTCATTAGTTATGGCGGCAGTCAAGATGGCGGCGGTACAGTGAATCAATTTTCAGGGGGCGCGGAATTAGATGGAAACAATTGGAAGCGACTTCTTGTTAACTATACAGTAACAGCCGACACAGTTCTTGAATTTGAATTCAAAAGTACAATAGAAGCCGAAGTAACAGGTATAGGCTTCAACAACACTAACAATATTGATAGTACGAGAACTTTTGAGTTATACGGCACGCAAACTTGGGGAATCCAGGCTTTTAATGATTACGATGGTTCTGGTGATTGGACGCATTATAAAATAAACGTAGGCGCGTTTTATACGGGCAGCTTCACTCACTTAATTTTTGCCAATGATGATGATGGTAACAGCCCAGCAAATGGCACGGATGGTAACAGCAGCTGGATGAACATCACTTTATACGAAAATACAATCACAGACGAAGTGGATATTTTAGATGGTGGCCTAGGTAACGATCAAATTATTGCGAATAAGGGGGACGACATCATCAATGGCGGATCTGGTGATGACGTAATTAGTGGCCAAGACGGTGATGATGTTATTGATGGTGGCAGTAACAACGATATTATCCACGGAGGCGACGGAAACGACACTATTCTAGGTGGTGGAGGCAACGATGAAGTCTATGGTAACAACGGAGATGATAGTATCTTTGACGGTGCAGGAAATGACATTGTAGATGGCGGCGCTGGGATAGACACCTTAGATTACTCGACCCATACAACATATGTCAGGGTTGATTTAAGCGATTTAACCGCGCAAAACACACGGGCGGGTATAGATACGATTTCAAATATTGAGAACCTTATCGGTACTTCCTCAAATGATGATTTAGCAGGTGATGTAGGTACGAATATAATTCAAGGCGGTGCAGGCACAGATGAAATTTGGGGTAATGGCGGCGCAGATTTTTTATATGGCGGTGACGGCACTGATTATTTCTGGGTTCAGGGCGATGATGCCTATGATGATTTGTTTGATGGCGGCGCAGGTACAGCCGATTACATTTCTTTCTTAGCTGATGCAAATTTTCATTTAGCGACAACAATTGTTAATGTAGAGCGCATTGATATGAACGGTTTTGATGCCTACGCCCTGTTAAATGATGGCTTAGATTTCACAGGCATGCTTGTTTATGCGCGTGGTGACATTTTTGGTCAAACGGGTAATGAGACTATCACCGGGTCAAACTCTAGTGATTATATTTATGGTTTAGCGGGTAATGACACGCTGAATGGCGGTATCGGAAACGACTATATTTATGGTGGCGATGATAACGATATAATTAATGGCGGCGTTGGAAATGATCGCCTTTATGGCGACGCCGGTGTTGATACGATTAATGGTGGCCTGAATGATGATTATATTTATGGTGGAGAAGGCGCAGATATCCTGAATGGTGACGAACGCAATGATGATTTTTGGTACACAGGAACAGAAAGTTATGGTGACACGATTGATGGCGGCGCAGATTATGATGAAATTCAACTGAGCACAGACGCTTACTTTAATTTAGCTTTCACTCATTCAAATATAGAGCGTTTCGACATGAATGGCTTTAATGCTATCGCACTACTGAATGACGGCATGGATTTTAGTGGCATGGTTGTTACGGCGCGCGGTGACTTTCTAGGTCAAGGCGGTAACGAAACAATAACAGGAACAGAAAGTACCGATGACATTTATGGTCTCGCAGGTAATGATGTTTTAAATGGCGGTGGTGGTAACGACTATATTTATGGCGGCGATGACAATGACACATTAAATGGCGGTACAGGAGCAGACAGGCTGTATGGCGAGGCAGGTAATGACACATTAAACGGAGGAGATACGGCCGATTACCTTTATGGCGGCGCAGGTGTAGACATCATAAATGGTGATGACGGTAATGATGATATCTTTATCACTGGCGCAGAAGGCATTGGCGACACACATGATGGTGGTGCGGGAACAGATGACATTCAATTACAAAGCGATGTCACATTTGATTTAACAACCACCTTCACTAACATGGAAACACTCCGTTTCAATGGCTTTAATGTTACCGCTGTTTCAGGCAACGGCTTTGATTTATCAGACATGAACCGTAGCGGTACTGGTCTTCTTCTAGGGACAGCACTGGGCGCAGAAACAATTACCGGTACCAGCAGCGCTGATACAATTTATGGCTATGCTGGAAATGATACACTCAATGGCTTTATTGGAAGCGATACTATTTATGCAGGTGATGGTGATGATACTGTAAATGGTGGCACAGGAAACGACGTTATTCGCGGTGAAGCAGGTAACGATATTTTAAATGGTGACGATGGAACAGACTCTTTCTACGTTAGTGGAACAGACGGCGTTGCCGACGTAATTGATGGAGGTGCAGGAACAGATTACTTCCGCCTAGAAAGTAATATTTTCTTAGGAAATAGCGCAAGTTTTATAAATATGGAGCGCGTATATTTTAACGGCTTTAATATTACAGCCGTCCTTAATGAAGGATTTGATCTATCTGATATGTCACGAAGCGGCACTGGCTCTTTATATGGTCAAGGCGGTAGTGAGACTATTACAGGTACATCATCCAATGACATCATATATGGCCTTGAAGGCGCAGATGTACTGAATGGGTTTAACGGTAATGATGACTTCATGGTTGGCGGCACAGAGGCACTTGGCGATATCTATGATGGCGGCGTTGGTACTGACGATATTCGTTTAACTTCAAACACATCATTTAACTCAGCCAATAGCTTCACCAGTATTGAGCGTCTCTATTTCTTAGGATCTGATGTTAACATAGTCTCTGGTAACACTGTTGACTTTGGTGGCATCGCACGTGGCGATGGCGGTATCGTTTATGGTGATGCAGGAAATGAAACAATTACAGGCTTTACAAACGGCAGTACAATTTATGGGTATGCGGGTGATGATATTATTAACTCAGGCGAAGGTAGTGACAATGTATATGGCGGCGCAGGTGCCGACATTATAAATGGAGGTACAGGGAATGACAACTTCTCGATTGGCGGCACCGAAGCCATAGGTGACACATATGATGGTGGCGACGGCTCTGACGATTTCTATCTTACAAGTAACGTGCAAGTTGATAGCACCCTCACATTTACCAACATGGAACGAATGGTATTTGGTGGCTTCAACATCACAGTAAATAATAATGCAACGTTCAACCTCACAGGCTTAACCGCTAGTGGAACAAGTCGCATATACGATTCAACGGGTAATGAAACAATTCACGGCACAGAATCTGGTGATAATCTATATTCTGGAGATGGCAGTGATATATTACACGGCAATGCAGGTAACGATAATTTCTGGGTGTCTGGTACAGGCGGTGAAAACGAAGAATATTATGGTGGCACAGGGAGTAACTATCTTCGCTTAGAATCTGCTATGACTTATGGATCGTTAACGGTATTTAATAACATCACAACTCTATACAACTACAACTTTGATATTAGCTTAGTTGCTGGTTCAACAATTGATTTCTCTGGCATGAATGAAAGCGGCAATGGCTTTGTTATAGGAACAGCCAGCGTTGAGACAATTATAGGCTTCAATACTGCCGATGCGATACGCGCGGGCGGTGGCGCAGATATTATTAGTACAGGGAATGGAAATGATAGTATTTATGTTTCAGGAACTGATGCGTTAGGCGATATCCTTGATGGTGGCGCAGGAACAGATTACTTCCGCCTTGAGGGTGACACAACAATTAACAGTGCGAACACCTTTACTAACATGGAAACAATTATCTTTGGTGGGCATACCTTAATCATCGATACGGGATCAACAGTTGACCTATCCCATATGTTGCGCTCGGGCACAGCTACGATTGAGGGAATGGCGGGCAACGAAACAATTACAGGTATTAATAACGGTAATTACATCTATGGTTTTGATGGTGATGATACATTGACCGGTGGCGCCACGAGAGATTACTTATATGGCGGAAACAACAATGACATTTTAACGGGAGCCGCGGGATCAGACCTTCTCTATGGCGAAGCAGGTGATGATATTCTATATGGTGGTGACGGCCTAGATTATTTGTATGGTGACGCAGGTGCTGATACATTCATCTTTGAAAATGCTTTCGCGTTCAACGACGTTGATCGTGTTTACGGCTTTGTTTTAGGCGATAATGATAAAATTGATATTACAGACCTTCTCTCTGGCTATACATTTGGTACTGACGACATCACTGATTTTGTTCAAATTCGAAACAGTGGAGCAAACTCCATCTTAGAAGTAGATACGGCAGGAACTGGAAGTTTCACAGGAAATCAAATTGCGACTATTTACGCCGCGACAGGTTTAACAGATGAGCTGGCATTAGAAACATCAGGCAACTTAATTACACATTAATTTTGTATTTTAGTTGTCTTAGCAATAAATATGCCGTCACAAGAAATACAGAAGCACCAATAAATTCAAACCCCTCTTCCATTGATAGAAACACAAATCTATTTTCTTTTTTAAAATCCACCATGAAGGGGAATAAACGGCTAAAGCTATCTAAAAATTTCCCAGCAACTATGGAACCTAACCCTAAGAATACGCCCCATGCAATAACGTCTTGCAGGAGTAATAACTTCATCCACTTCTTAACATTAAGAATAAGAATATAAATTGAAAACATTAAAAAAAAGATCACAACCAAACCAATCATTTTCTCTGATATAGGCGTAACATCAGACAAATAAAATCGAGACTTTAAAATAGAATCTGTCGTCCATTCTTTATGCATATCCATTTCACGTAAACTTGCCAACGCCATTAGAGACATAAACGCAAATTGTAACTTTGTCCTATGGTGATATAACCCATATCCAGCAAGGCAAGCCCCCAAGACAAAAATAATTGCACTAAGCCTCTCCCATAAACCCTCTTCTGATAAAGAAACAGCAAAGGCTTCAGAACTTAAAAACTGCCCGCTGATCGCAAGAAGAGAGAAAGTAAGAAAAACAAATACTGTATATATAGAAAAATATTTAATCATAATTTTTGAGGTGTGCTCTTAAGCGGACAAAATTTACATTAAAACTGCGCTCTAGTGCCTTAAGGAAGAAAAGAATATAAAATTGGCTGGGGTGGCAGGATTCGAACCTGCGCATGTCGAGATCAAAACCCGATGCCTTACCGCTTGGCTACACCCCAATGATACAAAGCATATTGCTAGAAGAAATATACTCATTTCGTTGACATTTATAGGACAAGCCACCCCAAGCGTCAACACTTTAATAGCTAAAAAAGTAAATGTTCATTCAAAAAGAAATTGGAACTATGAAAAATAGATTGAATTGGTTTACGCCTTATGAATTTATGTTGAAGTATCCGCAAAATGTACAGCTAATAACATATAAATGAAATTAACTTAAAATAGCGTCATCAAATACTGTAATAGAACCTTTTATTGCCATAAAATTAAATGACCTCAATGTTACCATTTGCAAATAAAGTGGCCTCATCTAAGCCTGTAATGCCTCTTATCTCAGCAACGTCTGAGAAGCTTACTCCACCCGTCAGGCCATTTGCATCTATCTGAACAATCGTATCTGTACCACTGCCATCATCAAAGAAGACGTAGTCAGTAATCGTTCCGCTGAAACCTGTGATAATGTCACTAAAGTCTAACACATCCCCTTCACCGGCAGAAAAATCAGCTAAGATATCTCTATCTACGAACGCGCTAGCCGCTTCAAATATAAATGTATCTGCACCATCACCACCATAAAGCGTATCAAGTCCAGCGCCACCTGAAATAATATTGTCGCCCCCATTTTCAGATGTCAGCAAGCCTTCATTTAAGGCATAGTAACCAACAACTTCCGTTGTGTGAGTTATTTCAGTATCACGTGACTGCTCTTCGGCGACATGGAAACTGAAGTCACTTGTCGTGATACCATCTCCACCCATCACTGCCGTATCTCCCCCATCACGTGTTTGCATGTCATGGATAACAACAGGCGTATTCGCAAAGGCGGTTGGAAAGGTCACTGTGCTGACTGTATGCGTTACATTATTAGGCGTTTCACCAACAAGGAAGCCACTACCGACACTACCGCCATTGTCGATTGCAATCCAACCCACAGTTTCTGTAGCATGAATTCCGTCAGCAATTTCTTCTTCCAGCATTTGGAACTGGAATGATGATGCTGTTCTATTACGGTTCATATTACCGACAGCGGCTGAGTCATTATCTGACATCACTTGCGTCATAACGACAGGAGCGCTTGCAAAAGCAGCATTAAAATTGACTGTATTAAACGCTTCATTTGTTGCTGTCGTCGTACCAGCCTGAACAACTAAACCATTATCTAATGTATGCGTCCCTTCTGCAATCGCTAACCAGGAAACCGTTTCATCAACTCCCCTTACTCCATCTAAGTAATCCCATTCATCAATTTGGTATTCAAAACCAGCATCTGTAACACTTCGTACACGAACAGTGTAAGGATCACCATCATCGTTTGTTAAAACAGTCATCTTAATAACCGGATTAATTATTGTGGCTGCAAATGTCACACTATGCCATTCATCTTCATCGTCTTGAAGAACTGTTTCTAAACCTGATTGTCCGATAATAGTGGCGCCATAAATTGTATCGTCACCTGCGCCCCCTGTAAGAATATCGTTGCCGTCACCACCCAATATAGTATCTGCTCCGCCTCCACCGTTAATTGTATCGGCGCCGTCTAACCCTGAAATAATATTAGCATTACCATCACCCGTTAAATCATCTCCAAATAAAGATCCTGTTAGGTTTTCGAAGTTTGACAGTGTGTCCGTTCCTGCAGAAACAGTACTTTGTGCGCCTGCGTTTGATAGATCAACAGTGACACCACCGCCTGCACTTTCATATGTTAAGACATCAGTACCATTGCCGCCGTTTAATGTATCATTACCACCATGCCCCTCAATTTCATCGTCACCATCAAGGCCAAGAATCGTGTTATTATCAGCATCCCCATCAAGGGCGTCGTTAAAGCCAGAACCTGTAAGATTTTCAACATTTGAAATAGTATCGACACCTGCACCCTGTGTGTCTTGCGCAGCTGTATCGGCAAGATCAACAAAAACACCACCAGCAGCAGCACTGTAAGTTAACGTATCAGTATCGGCACCACCATCAATGGTATCAACTTCATCGCCATCACTGCCATCAAGTGTGTCATCTCCTACACCACCCAGCATAACATCAACACCTAAGCCGCCGCGAATAGTATCGTTACCGATACCACCATCAATTGTATTATTGTTGGTATCGCCTGTAAGTGTGTCGTTAAAATCTGATCCCGTTAGGTTTTCTACATTCGAAATTGTATCAGTACCCGCACCAATTGTATTTTGTGCAATGCCAATGGCAAGACTTACTGTCACCGCAGCAGTTGCAGTTGCGTAAGTCACAACATCTATGTCATTACCTCCATTGATTGTATTCGTACCGAGGCCACCGATAAGCGTATCATCACCATCTTCACCATTTATCGTGTCATCGCCTATACCGCCATTTAATATATCTGCGCCCGCACCTCCAAAAATCGTATCATTGACGTCTGTACCTGAAATAGCTTCCGCACCAACATCGCCTCGAAGAACGCTAATTCCCGTCGCAGATAATCCTGTAAAATCAACGCTATCACCTGACGTCACGTTTATTTCCCACGCACCGCCGTCACTAAAAACAATACGTGTTATGTTTGTAATGCTAACAGTTGAATCAAATGTTGAATCAGATTCTAGTCGAATATTATTGAGGTCTGCTCCTCCATCAATAGTATCCCCTAAAAACTCTGTGCCGCCGCCATAAATATTATCATTACCGCTACCACCATTTATGTTGTCGGCTCCAGCACCTCCATAAATGTCATCGCTACCATCACCACCTGCAATAATATCGCTACCTGCACCTCCAGATAAGTCATCGTTAGAGACGCCTCCCGTAATTGTGTCATCACCAGCTCCTGTCGTAATAGTACCACTTATAGCTCCAACTAAAACAGTAAAGGCCTCTAACTGTCCAGACAGCTCAACAGTAACAATTGTTGTCATCGCGGATAAATCAATAGTTTCTAATTCAACAATTGATCCATCTGTAGCACCCAGTGCGTTTAATTGTGCTGAAGTTGTCGTTAAATTTAGCGTATCACTGCCGCCTGCAAAATCAATTGTACCCGCTCCAAACACTAACGCATCAAGTTGCGCGCCTGTAATTGTCAAATCATCTGCACCAGCAGTGCCTGTTACAAATCCATTCTCCGCATTCGAAACCGTAGGCGTGCCAAGTGCCGTAACATCCACAGTTCCAGAAATTTGAACACGGCTGTTATCTGTCCCACCACCCAGATTTATTGTTGAAAAGGCTAACGCCTGATCAACAGTATAAGTCACGTCATCATTACCAGAGCTACCAATTAAATTTTCTATATTTGTAATTGTTCCAACTGATAAATCCACTGCGGTTGGGCTTGTTAAAGTAATATTATCGTTACCATTATCACCAAATAAAGATTCACCTGTTACAAAATCACCATTAGCAAGATTAAATGTATCATTATTATCACCTCCATTAATAATATCTGCACCAACACCACCAAATAGTATATCTGCACCAACACCAGAACTGATTACATCATCGCCCGCACCACCTGTAATAACGTCATTATTCGCAGAGCCTGTAATAGTAAAACCTTCTACCTGAACACTCAAGTCTATCGTTACACCCGCTGCGGCTGTTGAGGCGTCGACAAACTCTAATCCCGCAATTTCCACATCAGACAAACTATTCAAATCTGCCGATGTTGATGTCAGGTTGAGCGTGTCGCTGCCGCCTGCAAAGTCGATTGCACCGGCACCAAAAACAAGGGAGTCAAGCTGTGCGCCAGAGATTGTTAGGGTGTCATTGCCTGTGGAACCTGTTACAAAGCCGTTCTCAACATTTGTGACGGTTGGTGTGCCCAAGGAAGTCACATCGACATCTCCAGATATATTTACGCGAGACGTATCATTTCCGCCCTGCAAATCAATCGTGCTGAACTGCAATGCCTGCTCAATACTATACGTTACATCTTGGTCTAAATCTGAACCTTTTAGTGTCTCAACCTCTGTAACAATACCAGTTGTAAAATCAATAGTCATTGCGTTTGCTAAAATCAGTTGGTCTGTACCAGATCCACCGTAAATCTCTTCTCCCACTTCAAAGTCATTGGTCTGAAGGTAAATAATATCATCTCCTTCATCACCATGGATAATATCAACTCCCGCATTTCCAATCAAGAAATCGCCATCTTCGCCACCATTGAGCTGATCATCGCCCAATCCACCATAAATTAAATCTTCACCAGACCCACCATCCACCGTATCTGTACCAGATCCAGCCGTGATTTGATCGTCACCAGCATCACCAAACAGCGTATCATCACCAGATCCACCTGTTATTTTATCTGCGCCATCGCCACCTGTAATCAGGTCATCATCAGCTTGCCCATTCAAGCGATCATTTCCAATGCCGCCATGAATTTCATCGTTTCCATTACCACCTTGAATCGCATCCACGCCATCGCCGCCATGGATTTCATCGTCACCGTCTTGACCCAACAAACGATCATCACCATCATCGCCAAAAATTAAATCATTTCCTGCGCCGCTGCGGATATTGTCATTTCCCAAACCACCAGAAACCTTGTCGTTACCAGACCCAAGTAACGCATAATCATTACCGTCCAGCATATCAAACACTTCATCTGTGGTGCCAGTATGGTCACGATGTACGTCATAACCTGCTGTAAAAGTTTTAGTGACCCCTGTCGTAAACTCGCTCGCAGCAGGTTCTGCAGAAATATCAAAGATAAATTCAGCTTCCGCAACATCCACCGTTGATGTGGCATTTTTTACAATACTGTCACTCGATAAAAAATTACTTGTGTTCACATAGCGATCGTTGATTTTTACGCTTTGAATTTCAACTGTACGCGATGGTTCGCCCGACGCGTCGCTAAAGCGAAACTCCAAGGAACTTGGCAACGCTCCACCGTAGCTAACTATAATAGAAATTGAGGTACCAGAGGAAGAAATTGAATAAAGTGCACCCTCACGTGTCCCATCTGTCAGGATCTCAAATCCTGGCATGTCTGAAACATACGTCCCTAATAATTCTAATTCTAACGTATAGCTTGGCATAGCGCCATCCCTCTAAAAAAACTTATTTTGTAAAACCCTTACCAAAATCTTATCAAAATATAATTTAAAAATGATTAAGAACCACAAATCATTAAGACATTGATCTATATTTTTTATGATTATCGCAAAACAGATATAAAACAATTAAATATAAACTAAATACGAGTGTACGCCTATAGGTTTACTAGTGAATATAACAAGCAACGAAAATCAAAGGGCATAATCCATTTTCGATATATTAGACAAGATAAAGAAACTTCGCAGATAACAACTTAAACCATACGACATTATCAAAAGACTAAATGGGGAGGGAAAGAGATAAATGGTGCCGCAACGAGGATTCGAACCCCGGGCCTGATGATTACAAATCAACTGCTCTACCAACTGAGCTATTACGGCAACAATAAACGCATAAGCTAAAATTATGCTCTGAAAATAGATATACACAAATACACTATGATGCAAGTGAATATTTATAATTTTACTTATAAATATTAGTATTAAATCCATTTTTTTGATACAATATAGCTTGAATATCATTTTTATAACTCATTAAAATAATGGATTTTTTATATGGCTGGCGATAAACCAGAAACAGGATCGGAAGTATTGCTTGGCTGGCTTATTTTGACCGTCATAATTTTAATCTGTTTTTACGTTATGTATATAACATTTACGCCTGAAATTCACGGTGTTCTTCGGTGGATTCGCTATGGTGAGTTATGGGTTATTTCTCTCTTTACACCTGACAGCTACACTGTCTCTTTACCTTCTGGTGAGGAATACAACCTTGCGGACTCCCTAGATATTTTAACACAAATACCACGAGAAAAACTCAGCGTTGATTTTCTCGCGGCCGTGACAGGTGTTGCCATGGGGCCAATTAAGTATATCACGATGTTTATTATCGCCTTGATCGGTTTATGGTCCTATCGAAATGGCCCAGGCACACAATATACTGAAATTTTTGACTTAACATCTTTTATCCGCTTTCAATCTCAAAACTTTCCTATTATTTCGCCGTTTATCAAATATAATCCTAATGAACAAGCACCTCGCCCACCTGGATCAAAAGTTCCGGCAGAGCTTCCGCACTTTGCAGAAGCATTAGGCCCCGAAGAATGGCTTGCCTACCATCAAATTCCAATCAAAGACAAAGACATTGATAAAAATGCCGCCTTCAAAGCCTTCTCACGCCAATTAGGCCCACGCTGGCAAGGCGTTAAAAACTTAGCGCCTTATAAGCAAATATTATTAGCGGGTTTCTGTTTAAAAGCATCGCGCAAACGTGAAGCTTCCGATGAATTAATGGGCCGTTTAGCAAGATGCTGGAGCCACGACAAAGGCCTCCAGCTTAACCGCGAGCCTGGCTTGTTAAAAGAAGCTCGAAAAATATTAAAGAATAAAGACCTTGCTTATAAAGTACTTAAAAACTGTAGCCAACACGCTTTTCAAACAACAGCCTTATTACGGGGGCTTTTAACGGCACGCGAAGAGGGTGGTGTTATGGCGCCAGCTCAATTTGTTTGGCTTCGCGCTCATGACCGTGATTTATGGTACCCTTTAAATAATTTAGGCCGTCAATCTAATCACTCAGAAGCCATTGGCGCAGTGGCGCATTTCAAACAAGAACGGCGCGTCAAGCGCCCTATCCCTAAACCCAAAATGCAAGAAGCCGTCACAAGTATGATTGAGTATATGAATGGCTCAAATGTACGTCCTATACCTGAATTAGATTACAGCCAATCTAAAAATAAACGCGGTATTAAGCAACCCAAACAAGCAAAAGCATAATTAAAAAGGAAATCTATTATAATGATACGCAAAAAAAATGCCCCCCTCACTTCCTCTGCTGAAGTGGTTGATAACCACCTCATAATAGCGCTCCCTAATGCGATAGAGCCGGTTGTTTGGCGCATGGAGCTTGATAAGGTAGGTACGGCATCCTTTGAAATTAAAGAGATAAAAACCAGTGGTCATTACAAATTTAATTTAAAACCTAAAAAAGGCACGGCTGAAATAATTGCAACCTTTGAAACAAAGGACGATGCATTAAATGCACTTGTCCAGTCCTCCGATGCCATGCAAAATCCTGTGACTTCTTCAAACGTTAAAACTAAAAACGATAAAGAACAAAAAATTAATATCGTCACAAGCGCCGCACCGCAATCAGAACCAAAGAGCAAAGGTATTAACAAATGGGTGAAACTCCTTTTAGGCTTACTCATAGTTGTTGGGCTTTACGCCTATCTAATGAGCTTAATGCCCAACCGCATTAACAATCTAAGCGATTCACCAGCGGCAACACCCTCATCATCCACACCACAGACAGGCGTACCTTTATCCGCCGATGATTTTTTGAACGGAATGTAACATCGAATAAAAACAAATTGTTGCTCTATTTTATTTTTCTACTAGTTATAAGCAACGATAAAGGTTTCAACATTTAGCGCACGAAGGCTCTAGAAAGATACAACAGAACAACAATGGCACTCGATAGAAAAAAGTACGGATACGGAAAAAAGGATGTCGTTCGCGACATTCGTCCTCTATACGTACGTTTTGGTGGCGCTCTTCAAACACCAACCTGGTCACTTACTGTCTGTGTAATGGGATTAGCCTGCTTTGTTTTGTTTCCAAAGACGTATCTTTATACAGACCTTATTTTAATTTGCTATTTATTGTTTTTCTGGTGGTTAAAGACACGTGACCGCGCGCTTCCATCAAAACTTCCCGTTGGCGCACCCTATTTAGATACAAATAATATGGGCCCAGGAAAAAAAGGTGAACCTGAAGGCATTTTCTTCGTTGGAAATGAAATGAAAACCAAACAGCAAATTTGGTACACTAATTCTGATGCGCGGACGCACATTCTTTATCTTGGCACAACAGGATCTGGTAAGACAGTTGGTCTAACCTCGTTTGTTACAAACGCCATGGCATGGGGTTCTGGGTTTGTTTATATTGATGGTAAGGCCGATACGGATTTGTGGTCCACACTATCTTGTCTGGTACGACGCTTTGGGCGTGATGATGACTTGCTTGTTATGAACTACATGACAGGGAACAGCGATGCCCGCGCACCCTCTAATACCATGAACCCGTTCTCTTCTGGTTCGGCCTCATATTTGACGCAAATGCTAGTCTCCTTGATGCCTGACGCCGAAGGTGATAATGCGATGTGGAAAGAGCGTGCGGTATCGCTCTTGTCCTCACTTATGCCTGCACTGACCTATAAACGTGATCATCACGATTTCCCGATGTCAGTGAACTCAATTCGTAACTATCTTGGATTGAATTATATTATTAAGCTGTCTCGTGACGAAACGATTCCTGAAACCATCCGTGAAGGTTTAGTGGGTTATCTTGATACTCTACCTGGCTTTGTGCCAGATGCATTTGATGATGAGGGTCGCGAAAAACCAATCGGCCCAGATCAACCCCCTGTGAACACAGAAACTGTGCGCCAACAACATGGGTATTTGACCATGCAGTTCACGCGTGCATTACAATCACTTGGGGATGATTACGGGTACATCTTTGATACACAGGCCGCTGATATTGACATGGTGGATGTCGTATTGAACCGCCGTATTCTTGTTACACTTATTCCCGCTCTTGAAAAATCTGGCGATGAGACGGCAAACTTGGGTAAAATTATCGCCGCCACTATTAAAGGGATGATGGGATCAACCTTGGGGTCAACCCTTGAAGGGGAAAGCTCTAGCGTTATTGAGAATAAACCAACCCATTCAGCAACTCCTTTCATTACCGTTTTTGATGAAGTTGGTTACTATACCGCGCAAGGGATGGCCGTTATGGCCGCGCAGGCGCGTTCGCTTGGTTTCTGTCTGATTTTCTCCTCGCAAGATCTACAAGCGATGGAAAAACGTGTCAAAGAAGAAGCCCGCTCCATCACTGCCAACTGTAACTTAAAAATCTTTGGTAAGCTTTCTGACCCAACACAAACGCGTGAGTTCTTCGAAAATCAAATCGGTAGTGATTACATCGCAAAAGTTTCCAGCTTTGAGATGTCAGGCAGCGGCTCCACCAGTTCCTATACTGATACAAAATCAGTTGGAATTGATACAGGAACGCGTGCCGATTATGATGATTTGAAAGACATGAAAGAAGGTGAAGCTATTATCTCTTTCGCGATGGATGTTATCTCGGCCAATATTTTCTACGCAAACCCAGGTGCGGCAAAGGCTATGCGGGTTACACGTTACCTTGCCTTACCTGAGCCTGATGAAGACATCGCCAAAAACGCAGATAAGCTAACGAAACTTCGGGATGCACTATTTAATCCAAACTGGACGGCCGCCAAAGCCGATGTTGCTCTACCAACTGAAGATGAAATTACAGCGCTTGTTGACGGTTTCATGCTCGGTCACAAATCTTATGATGATCCCGTTGATTGGGGGATTATGAGCCTGAGTGAGTTGCACGCAATACAGCACCCCGCCGAAGCGCAAGAGGCCATTGCCAAAGTGCGCGCAGATAAAACCGCGGCGCAAAATGCACCTTCAGACGCGCAACCTCAAGCAACACAACCAGACCAAGTTCAAACGATACAGCCTATTGCCCCAACCCCCCTTCCAACAAAGAAGGCTGTGAGTTTTCATGATTTAGAAGAAGCCAATAAGCTCACCCCTTCGGCTCCAACAACAGCTCCAACAACAGCCATACAGCAAGCTGAACAACAAGCAGTTTCTCAACCCATCGCCGCTACACAAGACGCCTCAGCAACAAAAATATTAGCCCAACAAGCGCAAGATATTTTGAAAGAAGCAGGAAGTTCATTACGCAAAAACTTATTAAAGTCAGACAATGATGAAGGTGTTCCCGATGCGGCAGAATAAAAAAAGAACTTCTTATAATAATAGAACACGAGAAGCAGGAAACGTTTTTATTCTTATCCTACTTGGCGTATTCCTTTTTGGCGCGTTGATGTATAGCTTCTCACGCAGTGCCGATCAAGGTGCAGGAAACTTATCCAAACAACAAGCAAAGATTGCCGCACAAGAAATTCTAAACTACGCCCGACTCGTCGAAGGCGCCGTTGACCGTGTACGCCGAAACGGATGCAGTGAGAGTGAGATAAGTTTTGAAAACGATGTCGTCGCAGGTTACACCAACCCCAACGCCCCCACCGATAAATCTTGTCATATTTTTGATGATGTCGGTGGGAAAATAAACTATGACGCCCCCGTTACACAATGGCTAGATAGCTCAAATGGCGCTGAGGCAAGCTATGGAAATTTTTACTTTGTTGCAGAAAATGAAATATCTGGATTAAATATCAGTGGATCTAGTAAAGACGATCTTTTAATCCAATTGAATTGGATTAAACAAGAAATATGCGAAGAATTAAATTATCAAATTTTTAACGATAAGACTATTACTGAAGACCCCAGTTCTTTTTTTCAGGGCGTCACTACAGGAAAAGCAATAGGATCATTTGACAACAACGTTGGGAGTATTAATTTAACATCCTATCCTATTCATGAAGGCAAAAATACTGCCTGCTTTTCATCACAAACTGGCGGTGGATTTCATTTCTACCACGCTCTTCTCGCACGCTAGACATTCGTTAAAAACCACTCATAAGTCTTCTTTAATCCATTTTCCAAGCTTATTGATTTTTTCCAACCGATAACATCAACCTTACTATTATCAAGCAATTTACGCATTGCTCCATCAGGATTATCCGTATCAAAATTAATTTTGCCCTCATACCCAACGACCTCCGCTATCATCATAACTAACCCTTTAATAGACACTTCTTCATTACTACCAATATTGATAGTTTGTGCCTCATTATAATGCTCTAACAAATGCACACACCCTCGCGCCAAATCATCAACATGAAGAAACTCACGCAATGGATCGCCTGTTCCCCAAAGCGTCACCTGCTCCGCTCCATTAGTCTTAGCCTGATGCATTTTCATCATCAGCGCAGGGATCACGTGTGATGTTTGTCCATTAAAATTATCATACGGCCCATAGAGGTTGCACGGCATCGCAGAAATAAAGTTACAGCCATATTGTTTATTATAATATTCACACAACTTCACCCCTACAATTTTTGCCAACGCATAGCCTTCATTAGTCGGCTCCAACGCGCCCGTCAATAAAGCTTCCTCTTTGATAGGCTGCGCAGATTCTTTCGGATAAATACATGATGACCCCAGATAAAGTAACTTCTCTACCTGCGCTTGATACGCGCCATGAATAACATTTTGCGCCAGGGCCAAATTCTCATATAGGAACCCTGCTTTATCTGAAGCATTCGCGCCAATTCCGCCAACCCTACCCGCCGTCATAATCACAACGTCAGGCTTATGGGCTTCTAACCATTCAAATGTTTGCGCCTGATTAGTTAAATCCAACACATCATGCGAGGCAGATAAAATTTCACACTCATACTTATTAAGAGCGCGTAAAACCGCACGCCCCACCATGCCTGTTTCACCCGCAACCCAAATCTTTTTACCATTCAAATCAAACAATTTTAACCTTAGGCTCCTTCATTATTTTTGGCGCAACCAACCTATCCACTTCAATCATGTCACGCACCAAATCTTCAAAATCATAATGAGGCTTCCATCCTAAAATCTTCTTGGCTTTCGTCGCATCTCCCAACAAATGATGTACTTCTTGCGGACGATAAAATGTAGGATCAACAACAACGAGAGTTTGACCCGTTTCTTTATGAACACCAATCTCGTCTACGCCCTTACCCTGCCAGATAATTTTAATATCTACCGCTTTAAATGCCGCTTCTACAAACGCACGAACACTATGTGCCTCCTCACTCGCCAATACGTAATCATCAGCCACGGATTGTTGCAACATCGTCCATGCGCCCATCATATAATCATGCGCATGTCCCCAATCGCGCTTGGCTTCTAAATTGCCCAAAGATAAAGTTTCACGTAATCCTGTCTCAATTTCACATACCGCCTTAGTAATTTTACGCGTTACAAATTCTTCACCGCGTATTGGACTTTCATGGTTAAATAAAATACCGTTTGAGGCATGAAGTCCATAAGCCTCACGATAATTACGCGTCATCCAATAGGCATAAAGCTTTGCCGTGCCATAAGGGCTACAAGGAGCGAAAATTGTGTCTTCATTTTGTGGGGCCGGGCTGCGCCCAAACATCTCTGACGAAGAAGCTTGGTAAAATTTCACCTCTTTTCCTGTTGCTTGCAAGTTACGTAACGCGTCTAAAATGCGTAAACACCCTAACCCATTTATATTCGCCGCCATTTCAGGGACAGCGAAACTAACATGAACATGGCTCATTGCTGCTAAATTATAAATTTCATCGGGCTGTATAGTTTGAATAAGGCGCGTGATATTTCCACCATCGCTCATATCGCCATAATGCAAAGTCAACCCCTCTAAATGACGAATACGCCCCTCATCAGGGACGGCGGAATAACACCGCATACCGTGAACGTCATAGCCTTTTTCGAGTAGAATCTCGGCTAATATAGCGCCATCTTGTCCCGTAACGCCTGTAATCAATGCTGTTTTAGTCATGTTGTTTGTAAACCCCCTACGCCCGTATGGTTAATTTTTACATAGAAAATACAAGCTGTGTATATATTTGACGTACTTATCCTTGAAAACTTGCAAAATAATGCCGTATTTGGTTAAACTATATCCAAGTCTAGTACACACGCGTTAAGCGGCGAAGGATTGCCAATTAACCATATAAATGAAACTGTCGAATGATATAACGTCATTCGCCCTTAATTTTTGATGGTTAATGATGATTAAAAGTACTTCGAATCCAATAGACAATTTACTCTCCCAAATTTTGCAACAGCGCGCTTCTGCGAGTGAAGCACAGCCTACACAGCAAACAAAACCTAAAACTACGTCACAAGGGCAAGACCTTGTCACTTTATCACACGAAGCTAACAACCGAGCGCAAGCACCACAACAGAGCGTTACCGCATCGAATGAAAACACCACAAACACAACCGACATTGAAAATGGATTTCGTCGCACTCAAAATTTTACCGCCGCTGATGGGCGTGAGTTTTTAAGAATTGAAGAAGTTACCACCACACCTGATCGCTCAAAACGCGTTGTTATTCAACAGCTTGACTCGGGCAGTACAACAACCCTTGAGAATGTTATAGACCGCCAAGATGATGGCTCATTCCGCCTCATTCAACGCTTCACAAATGAGCAAGGGGAAACAAAGACTAACGTCGAATTTGATTTTAATCCAAAAGATGCCAATGTAATTTTAGGGCGTACGTCAAACGGTCAAGCCATTGAATCCCCTAACAACCCTTATCAAAATTTGCGAGGCACACAAATAGATTTGAGCACCTAGTATTCATAACATACTAGGCGATAAGAAGCCACATCTTATCAGGGACAGGATATATTTCTTGACCTTAAACCCAAATCAGATTCATACTTGAAATATCAAATAATTGCATCTCTGCAATAAAACTCGACTTCAGTCATCATGACATCTTCATGAATTTGAAAAGGCTTCAACAATGGCAAGACAGGCACGAATTGTAGTTCCTAATAATCCCCATCATATTTCCCAGCGGGGCAATCGAGGGGAGCGTATTTTTTTTGAAAAAGCTGATTTTCAAACCTATTTAGACATTATGGTCGAACAATTCAGAAATGCAGGCGTTCATATCTATAGCTACTGCCTGATGCCCAACCAAGTTCATTGGCTGGTGGAGCCAACGAACGCAAAAGATAAAAAAATTATGGGGCGCATGATTGGCGAAGGGCATCGCCGTTACACCTCTTACATTAATGCAAAAAAAGGATGGCGCGGGCATTTGTTCCAAGACCGTTTCTTTTCTTATTGCGCAGACGAAAAAAACGCCCTGGGCGCTGCGCGCTTCATGGAAAACCTTCCTGTTATTATGAAGATTGCGCCCGCTCCACAAAATTATATTTGGAGCAGTGCCAAGGCGCATTTACGCAAGGACATTCGCTGTAAATTTTTAAAGCCGTTTAAATCTTTTCATGCCGTTCAAAATTGGGAAGATTATATTTCTCGCCCTATTAGAAAAGATGATATTGATAAAATTCAAATGCATCTGCAAACAGGCCGCCCGATTGGTTCTGAAATGTTCCTTGATAAAGTTGAACAAGCCATTGGGTATGGCGTACGGCCGAAAAAGCGCGGACGTAAACCAAAGGTCAAGCAAGACGCGGCTTAAAACTTACATTCTTTCTGGTATATCAATACCAAGCAAGTCCAACCCTTGCGATAAATACGTGTGCGCTTTATGACACAACAATAAACGGCTGTGACGTAAGGCTTCATTGTCTTCCGACAAAATATGAACGTTGCCGTAGAACGAGCTAAACGCTTGCGCTAAACGATAGAGATATTCGCATAAGTAATGCGGCGCATAATGTTGCAGGGATAAATTCACGGCATCAGGAAACTCCCCCATCAACAAAATCAACGCTCTATCCGCGTCTTCAATTAAAATATCTGCGCCTTCAAAATCATCTCCCTGAACCTTTTTCAGGAGTGAGTTAATTCGCACTGCTTGGTATAATAAATACGGCCCCGTTTTGCCTTCAAAACTCATCATACGATCCATATCAAAAATATAATCTGATTGGCGCGGGTTTTGTAAATCGGCAAATTTAATCGCGGCAATCGCGACTTTATTGGCAATATCATCACGCTCATCTGCATCAATATCCGCGGCTAAATTCACTTCAGCTAAGCGCGCTTGCGCTTTTTCAACGGCTAAATCAATGAAGTCTTTAAGAGGCATAACACCGCCTGTGCGGGTTTTAAACGGCGTACCGTCTGGCCCATTCATCGTACCAAATCCCGCATGGGTTAGTTCAACATTATCATCAACAACGTCCCCTTTACGGCTGGCACGGAAGACCTGTTCAAAATGCAATGATTGGCGCTGGTCAACAATATAGACGATACGCGCAAGGTCATACAGTTTCACTCGCTCAATAATCGTCGCTATATCGGTTGTACTATAGAGCGCCGCACCGTCTGATTTGGTCAGCATCAAAGGGGGGATTTTTTTCGTATCTTCATTGGTTTGCACATCCACAACCAATGCCCCTTCACTGATATAGGCGATCTGTTTTGCCTTAAAATCCGCAACCATCGGTGCGATATATTCGTTCACATCCGCCTCACCCTTCCATAGGTCAAATGTGACGTTTAAACGATCATAGGTCACCTTCATATCCGCCAATGAAATATCACGAATTTTTTGCCACAAACCAAAGTAAGGCTCTTCTTTATTTTGAAGTTTTACCGTAATGTCGCGCGCCTCTTGCATCAACTCTTTATCAGCCTTAGCGGCGTTTGAAGATTTTGGATAACGCACTGTGAAATCCGTCATAATGTTTTTCACATCATCAGGATTTTGCGGATTAGCATTGCTAATTAAATCGCTCTCGCCCTCGCGCAAATAATCCCCGATTAACATACCCATCTGCGTACCCCAATCCCCAAGATGGATATCACCCAACACGTTATAACCTTTTAGTTTCAGGATATTACGCACGGTTGAGCCAATAACCGCCGAACGCAAATGCCCAACATGCAACGCCTTGGCAACATTTGGGCCACCATAATCTAACACAATTTGACGTGTTTCACTTGTTGACTTAATGCCTAGATTTTCGAGTTCTGATAGGTAATGCGTCAAATACGCATCCGTGACATTCAGGTTAATAAACCCCGGCCCCGCGATTTCAATGGAGGAGAATATGCCTTCATTTGAGAGTGCATCCACGATGCCCTGCGCTACTTCGCGAGGGTTTTTCTTCGCCAACTTCGCCGCGCTCATCGCCCCATTACATTGGAATTGCGCCAAATCAGGACGGTCAGAAACCCGAACCAACCCAAGGTCAAAAGGCAACCCCTGCCCCTCAAACGCATTCCCTAAGATTTCAGATAAATTTTGTGCTATTGATGTCATTTTATTCAGAAGCTTTATTTTTTGATTTAATTAACTCTTTTAAAACCTCTAACAAGGTTGTCTTGTCATATTTACCCATAATTCCTGAGGGTTCATGAGATACTGTTTTTAGCATGTTAGTTATCAACTCTTTTCTTTCATCATCAAATGCCTCACCTTGAATTTCTTCATCAAAGCTACGATACAATTGCATCACACGTTGCTTGTGATTGTACTCTTCATACATTCTTCTATTTAGCCTAATTGAAGAAAAACCAAAATATGATACGAACAATAAAGGAGAAAAAATCAAAATCTTGATAAAAATAGTGTCAATTTTTAAGTCTTGTAATGTTTCTAAATTAATAAACTTATCTTCAGAAAAATTATACGTAGCAAATAAAAATGTAACAGCCAAAGGGCTTATAAATAACATATGATTTAATATAGATTTATATACACATCCAAAATATTCTTTAGATTTATGATATCCTTCTGCTAACCCAGCTGCCCCAGCACTTGGAAGAAGATCATTTATTTCCTTTTCTTTAGAATTATATAAATCTTGAAAATCTATCTCTATCTGATCTTTATGTTTTTCTAGATAATCTAAATTTTCTTCGCTTGATTTATGGAGAGAAATTAATTTTTTTTCTATTCCATCGTCGTCAAATACATTTAAGGATATTTTCTCAAGACTATCATAAAAATTATCTAATGCTTCTTTTTTTCCGCCATCAGCAAAAATATCAGCATATAATTTATCAATTTCAGCATGAAAGGCAGTAGCCTTCTGTAACTTTTCAGACAAATTTTCTTCAATATTTTCTTCTTCACTCACTAAATATCCACCTGCGCGCTCAATGCGTTTTGTTGGATGAATTCACGTCTTGGTTCTACGACGTCGCCCATTAATGTGCTGAACAGCTCGCTCGCTTTTTCGGCGTCTTTGACTTTGACTTGAAGCAAGATACGCGCTTCGGGGTCAAGAGTTGTTTCCCACAATTGTTCAGGGTTCATTTCACCCAGTCCTTTGTAGCGTTGCATTTGCAGGCCTTTTTTACCTAGCTCCATCACCGATTGGAAGAAGCCAGACGGGCCAGACACACGCGCGCCCACTTTGTCACCAATCATGATTTCGGCCAAACCATCAAAATTATCTTCCAATATTTTGCGGTTTTTGTTCAAAGACCGCGCATCAGGCGAGCGCACTTGGTCGGCAGAAATGCGAAGGGTTTCCTTCACACCGCGCACCATCCGCGTCAACAAATAACCACCAACGGGCGTAAATTCACCGCCCCATGTTTTTTCGTTTTTCATCGCCAGCGTATTCATACGTTCCGCCAAAGCATTTGCGGCTTTTTCGCCGGCCTCGCCCTCAAAAATACTTTCATCGAACGAGCCTGTAATCGCGGCCTGTTCAATCAAATCACGGCTTCCTGTTTTACGCACCAAATTATCAATAGATTTACGAAGCGGTGAAATAGTCGCCAGCAAATCACGCAAATCATTGCCTGAACGCGCACCACCATCGGCGGCACGAAGCGTCATATCGCCCAACGCAGAGTCAATTAAGAACTGCTCCATCTCCAAATCATCTTTCAAATAACGCTCACCGCTATTCCCGCGCTTCACTTTATAAAGCGGTGGTTGAGCGATATAGAGAAAGCCTTTCTCAATCACTTCGGGCATATAACGGAAGAAAAATGTGAGCAACAACGTACGGATATGTGATCCATCGACGTCCGCATCGGTCATGATAACAATTTTGTGATAGCGGATTTTATCAATGTTAAATTCCTCTGGCCCAATGCCCGTGCCGAGGGCGGTAATCAATGTTCCCACTTGCTCAGACCCCAACATTTTATCAAAACGCGCACGCTCTGTATTCAGAATTTTACCACGAAGAGGTAGAATAGCTTGGGTTCTACGGCTACGCGCTTGTTTAGCAGAACCGCCCGCTGAG
>CALDHI010000085.1 GCA_937941545.1 uncultured Alphaproteobacteria bacterium | reverse complement strand
AAAGGCGAAAAGAGGACAGAGTTTTTGCATACGCTGAACGGGTCAGGCTTGGCGGTTGGGCGTTGCTTGATTGCGGTGATGGAAAATTACTATGACCCCACCGATGGCGGCGTGTTTGTGCCAGAAGTTCTGCAAGCTTACATGGGTGGATTGAAGAAGATTGTTAAGGGCTAAAATACAGCTCTCATCGTTACGTTAGATACCCGCGCAAGGCGGGTATGACGATTTGATGGCGACTATCTTTGGAGCGTTGAAACAGTTGGCGTCACGGTGAATTGTTCGCCACTTCCATTGACAGTTAAGACGTCTTTTTGTGAGCCGTCTGCTATGACTTGAGCTAATTTTTTACACTCTTCGTCGCTTGTTGTGGAGGCGGTTGAAATGTATCGACAATCAAGGCTTTTCTCTTTTGTGTGGGCTGAGGCGTTGATGAAAGCATCTGCTGTTGGAGATTTTTCAACATCTGTTTGAGAGTTTCCTACTACAACTGCAATTGAAGTTACCATACCTCCCATGGCTAGGATGGCGGCGCTAACGATCAGGCTTTGTTTGTTAAATACTTCTTTGGGTACGTTTGGGGTTTCAGTATTGTATAGCATGGTTAGTCCTTATTTGTGATGGATAAGCTATATAAAAATTATGGCAAGTCAAGAGTTTTGTAGATATAATCTAAAAATTCTATAAGTTTAGGTCTTAATAATATCAACCATGGGACGATACGCATGAAGGCCTTGTTACAAAAGATAAATATTTTAAATCATTTTGATGATGTTGTGGAGACGGTGAAGCGGTTTCCGCTGTCTGTTATGTGCGCGGGGTGGGTTTTTGTTTTAACGGTTTTGACGATTGCGGACATTGATGTTTTTAAGGAAGAAACGATTGGGCGGATCGGTTTAAGTTTAACGTTAGGTTATTTTTGGTTTGGCATCAGCCAGCTTGTTGCCGAAAGCAAGGGCCTAAACAATATCAAGCATATGGCGCTGGCTATATTAGGCTTTATCCCTTTATTGTTTATTACGTTTGGTGAAACGGAAGGGTTCTTTCGCCTAGCGTTTATTATTCCTGCGCTCTTACTTTTTCTAATGGTGGCGCCGTTTATACGCAATCAAGATAGCAATATATCCTTTTGGGTGTTTAACCGCAATGTGTGGTTTGGGGTTGCGGTGGCAATTGTTGCGGGCGGCATATTGGCGGCGGGAACGTCCGCGGCGCTGGGCGCGATTAATTATCTGTTTGATTTGAATCTGCGTGAAAAACCCTACGGGTATATTATGGCGTTTTGTTTTACGATTTTAACGCCGATTTATGCGTTGGCGTTTATTCCAAAGACATTTAATTTCGATGAAGCGCAATGCAATGTGCCGACCCAAGTGAACTTTATTGTGAATTGGATCTTAGCGCCGCTTATCATTGTGTATATGATTATTCTATATGCTTATTTTATCAAGATTGGTGTGAATTGGGAAATTCCTAAAGGGCAGTTGTCGTTTATGATTACGGGGTTTTTGGGCGCGGGGCTGGTGATTTATTTAATCTCTTGGCCGTTACATGAGGCGCAGAGCAAGGCGTTGCGGTTCTTTGCCAAGTTTTTCTTTATCGCAATGTTGGTGCCTATTGTGATGCAAATTGTATCTATTGGGATGCGGATTGAGCAATATGGCGTGACTGAAAAACGTTATATCGTGGCGGCTTCGGCGGTGTGGTTTGCGTTTATTGCCGTTGGCTTTTTGGTTCAGAAATTAAAGCTAAAGCATATTCCTTTATCCCTCGCGGTGTTGCTATTAGTGTCTGCTATTGGGCCATGGAGTGCGCGGGATGTATCATTCAGCAGTCAGCATAACCGTATGGAAGCGGTGTTGATGGAACATAATTTATTGGTGGAAGGCAAGATTATAGGTCTGGATACAGATAAAGAAGTGCCGTTTGAAGTACGTCAAAATATTAGCGGTATTGCGGATTATATTTTCCGCCACGATCATGATTTCTATGGGTTTGATGAAAATTATAGATTTTTTAAAGCGTTAAATTTCAACTATGTGTCCAAATGGGAAAATAAAAACACGCAAGCCGCGTTGCGTGATGGGCGGTTCAATTATACGTTTAGTGAAACTGTTTACAATAAAACCGTGACCGTTAGCGGCGTCGATTATTATATCCCTAGGCAATATATTGCGCAGAATAAATCTAATCGTAACCGTAATAAGATAAAAATTACGGATGATATTGAGGCGTCACTTTCGATGTTAGAGGGAAGTATTGTCCAAATTATCATTGGGACAGGTCGTCCCATAACATTTAACTTAACGGAGCTGGCGAATAAGTACGTTCAAGAAAGTCCCAATAATAATAAATTGAAAGCGCCGATTGAGTTGGAAGCGAGCAATGAAAATTATAGCGTAAGGTTAGATATCTTTAGTTTTATGGGTAAAGTTAAAAATGATGTTGCACAAGTAGATAGCGCATCTACGGTGATTTATATTACGAAACGCTGATGAGGGCTTTGAATAGGGTGCATTTATGATGCTTGCGCGAAAGAGGGGAACAGGGTAAAATTACCATTCAATATGTCCTTGTTCTTATTCAAGAAGTAAAGCCCACGCCCGTGAACGCACCTGATACGATTAACAGCAGTAAGAAAATACGCCTTGTGATGGCTTTGCGTAATGCGGGTATTCAAGATACAGATGTTTTAAGCGCGATTGAGCGTGTACCGCGCGAGCATTTCATTCCCAACACGATGAGCGATCAGGCCTATGAAGATATCGCTGTGCCCATTGGGTTGGGGCAAACCATTAGCCAGCCTTTCGTTGTAGCAAAAATGACCGAAGCGTTAGAGGTGACGAACCTTCATAAAGTTTTAGAAATTGGCACAGGGACAGGCTATCAGGCGTGCGTGCTATCGAAAATAGCGCGACGTGTTTACACGATTGAACGGCATAAACCATTGCATGCGTTGGCGGAAGAAAATTTTAAGGCGTTGAATATTCGTAATGTTACCACCTTATGCGGAGACGGTATGCGCGGATGGCCGACCATTCAAGGGATGGATCAAGCACCGTTTGACCGCATTATTGTGACCGCTGCCGCGCGTGAAAAACCACCAGAAAAGCTGATTGAGCAATTGAATATTGGCGGTATCATGATTGCGCCCGTGGGTGTGGCGGGGCATCAAATGTTAAAGCGTTATAAGAAAGAAGCGGAAGATACGTATTCTGTATCTGATATTATGCCCGTGCGGTTTGTGCCGTTATTGCCAGATATTGCGCGCGATACGTCAGAGCAGGGCATTGCATGAAAAAATATTTTATGACGAGCGCGATAATTTTGGTTCTGGGTGGCGGTGTGTCATCCTGCAGTCAAGACCCTGTAGGCGTTCAGGCATATGGCGTGCAAAAAGGTGCGGGTAGTACAGGCATTCATACCATTTTAGCGGGTGATACGGTTTATAAGGTGGCACAGAATTATCAATTGCCGATGCGTGATATTATCACGATGAATAATATCAGAGCGCCCTATGCGTTGAAGGTGGGGGATCGTTTAAGACTGCCTCCGCCAAACGAATATCGCGTGCGAGAAGGGGATAGTGTTTCCAGCGTTTCACGGCTTTATGAGCTAAGCCCTAGTCAGTTGGTGCGCCTCAATAACTTGCCGCATCCCTTCACTTTAAAGGCAGGGCAGGTTGTGCGTTTGCCGACATTGAGTAATCAAGAGTCAAAAGTGGCACGTGCCATTAATAAGGGCATTAAAAAAGCCGAAGACGTTATTAATGATAAGATTGATAAAGAAGTTTTATTGCCTAAAGAAACGGTGAACACGGCGCCAGATAAGGATGTTGTCGCCAAAGCGCCCGTTGCCACCAATAAAGATATCATTCCCCCCAGAAAGCCAAAGGTAACGAAGACATCTATCAATCGTAATAATTTACCCAAAGAAACGCCCAAGCTGTCAGGTAAGGGAAGCTTTATGCGTCCGATTGATGGCAAGGTGATATCACGGTATGGCCCGAAAAAAGATGGTCTGCATAATGATGGCATTAATATTAAAGGCGTGCGCGGAACGCCCGTGCGCGCAGCGGAAAATGGCGTGGTGGTTTATAACGGGAATGACCTTGCGGGGTATGGTAATTTGGTGCTGATTAGGCATGAAAATAAGCTGATGTCTGCCTATGCGCATTTGGATAAAACATTGGTGAAGCGGGGCGCAAAGGTGAAACGTGGGCAATCCATTGGCACGGTAGGGTCAACGGGGCAGGTCGATACACCGCAACTTCACTTTGAAATCCGCAAAGGCTCAACACCGTTGAACCCAGAGAAGTATCTTTAAGGTCTTAAGGAAACACCAGGGACAGGGTTTCCGCCAGAGACATCTGTTGTTAGAGAGTAAAATCCGTGTTGCCCGAAGAATTCTGGTAGAATAAGAGTATCACCTACGTCAATAATGCCAATGTCTTCAATGCCGTTAATTCTTGCAATAGAGCGTGCCATTGCTTCTCTATTATAAGTGTCTTCGCCCTCGTATAAGTTATCTACAATGTCATAAAGAGTGTCACCAGATTTAATGGTGTAAGAATCATTTAATGTGGCAAGTTTTTCTGCTTCGGAAGCAAATGTTTGGGCGAGTTCTGTTTGTGGTTTTTCTGGCTCTGGTTCAGATGTTGGCACGTTTTGTGCGCTGTCTTGTTCTGCTGCGAGACTGGCTAAGCTTACTACTTCTCCGTTGTTGATAGGAGTATTTTCAACTTCCGTGTCATTGCCCCTTATTTCAATTTCAGGAATATTGTTGTGAGTAGCGGTTTCTGTTGGGGTGAGAGGTTCGTTAGTTTCCTCGATTGTATTAACAGGGCCAACATCCTGTTCAGAAGGAGGTGTTATTTGCGCAGGTGGTAATAAGGCTTCGTCAGATAGAACGCCGTCAACATTAATAGGCAATTTAGCAACAGGAACATAGATATTTTCAGTATTGCCTGATGGCGTCGGAAGAGCGTCGTTCATTTCTTGAATGAGCGCGTTTGCTTGTGCTTGTCGTGCCTCGTCAAGAGTGATTTTGGCAGTTGGAACTGAGGTGTTGCTTGGTGGCATTGCCTCTTCTGGAGCAAGCAGGCCTGTATCGGCTTGCGCAAGTATAATTTCTTGGGCTTTCGCATCTACTTTAAGGGGATCTATATTAATGAATGTGTCTGCTTGTGTATCAGTTGAAACAGACGCAACGCCGTTTTGTATATTGATGATTGGTTCAACGACGGCGGCGTCAGCAACTGTTGAGATGCTTTCCTCTAAACCAAACGCGCCAACACTTGCTAGCGCTGCAGAAGTGGCTGCTTTTTTCCAAGTACTATAATTGATAAATGTCTTTGTAAGGTTAGATTTTAAGGATTGCTTTTTATCCCAGTTTTGACGAGCGGACATACCCAAACTAACCGCCGCACCTGATAAAAAAGCCAGTTGACCAAAGCCTATAGTGTGGAGGGCTGTTGTTAGTAAAAGCTTTGAAACACCTGCGATGGCGATACCACTTGCAGCAGATTTTAAGGTGTCGCGCGTAAATAATTTTGAAGGAGATAAGTTTTTTAATTTAGTGCGTAAATCAGGGGCATTATCGTTGGCACTGGCGGTTGCGTGGAAATCTAACGCAATAGTTTTTGCATTAAATGACGTTTCTTTTAAGCGCTTAGAAAACTCTTCCCAATAGTCGTTTGCCGCTGGTTGTTTTTCTAAGGTTAATGCAAAAGCCATGATGTTTCAGTCCTGTTCAGTAAATACTCGCGATTTTCTAACAATTTTTTGTCATAAAATCAAGGTTTTAATATTAGATAAGTCCTTTAAAGGGATTTACCTTGTTGGCCAGCAATGTGTTGGATGAATTGCCAAGCAACGCGCCCCGAGCGATTGCCACGGGTGACTGCCCATTCAAGGGCGTCTTTGTTGCTCACCGTCAGTTTATAGTGCTTTGCGTAGTTATGAACTATCTCTAAATAAGCGTCTTGATCCGCATTGTAAAACCCAAGCCATAGGCCGAAGCGATCAGATAGTGAGACCTTTTCTTCAACCGCTTCGCCTTTATGGATAGCGGTTGAGCGTTCGTTCTCAATCATATTACGAGGCAATAAATGGCGACGGTTGGACGTGGCGTAGACAATTACATTGTCAGGGCGTCCTTCTACTCCGCCATCCAGAACGGCTTTCAGGGTTTTATAGCTATGGTCATTTTCATCGAAAGATAAATCATCGCAATAGAGGATAAAGCGGATATCGGGCTCTTCGCGTAAGATGGTAAGTAAAGAGGGGAGGGAGCCTAAATCTTCACGGTAAATCTCAATCAGATGTAAAGGTAGCGTTGGGTCATTATCCAATTCATTATGGATAGCTTTTACTAGTGAGCTTTTCCCTGTGCCGCGTGCGCCCCATAGCAGGGCGTTATTCGCGCCGAAGCCTTTGGCGAATTGAAGTGTGTTCTCCATGAGGGTAGTGTGTTGTTCATCAATCCCCACTAGCAAATCAAGGGGCAGGGCATCTGTCTTCGTGACAGCGCGAAGTGCCATATGTTTTGCCTGCCAAATCCATAGAGTGGCATCCCCCCAATCAGGCATACGGGGATATCCGACACCGGCATTGCTTTCTAAGGCATTGGCGATACGGGCGAGGAAAAATTCTATTTTGTCTAGTTGTGTATGATTTGCCATGGAAATGTCTCTTTACTTGCCTTCTAAAATGTAATCTTTATAGTCTTTTATCATATTCAAATAGCAACATAAGAAGGATAAGTCACGATGTTAATTAGTTTAGCGCATGCGCAAGAAGTTACGGCAGAAATTACAGCCGACGCCGTTCAAATGGCCGATACCCCAAGCGCAGCAGGTGCGTTTGCATGGAACATGGGTATGATCCTTATTCTGGTCATCATGTTTTACTTATTGCTTATTCGCCCGCAACAAAAACGTTTTAAAGCGCATCAAGATCGCGTACGCAGCATGAAAAAAGGCGATAAAGTTTCAACGGGCGGTGGTCTCGTTGGCGTTGTTGATAAAATCATCAGTGACACCGAAGTGCGTGTTGATTTAGGCAACGACATCAAAGTGACTGCATTGCGTCACACGTTGAATGACTTAGAGTTAGAAAAACTAAGCGATGCTGTTGTTAAAGGTGATGCGCCGTTAAAAGACGATAAAAAAGCAGATAAAAAGAAATAAGAGCCTACGTCATTGCGAGAAGCGTAGCGACGAAGCAATCCATTTTGATTTCAAGATAGATTGCCGCGTCAGTCCTTAATGAGGGGCATTTTCGCAATGACAAAAACATAATAAAGAGAATAAAAGATGATTTATATTGACCGCTGGAAAGTGATTTTGGTTATTGCCGTTTGTGCGTTGGGTTTGCTGTATAGCTTGCCTAATATGATTGGCCAAGGAGGGCGGGATTTTGTTCAAAATAATATGCCGAGCTTTTTCCCGCAAAAAACAATCAATTTGGGATTGGATTTGCAAGGCGGATCGCATCTTTTATTACAAGTTGAAACAAAAGACATTTATAAAGAGCGCGCCGAAAATATTGTGGATGCCCTGCGCAGTGAGCGCCGCGAAGGCAAAATACAATATCGCCGTGTGAATGATGTTGATAATGGCGTTATCTTAACCTTAAAAGACGAAGCCGATGCGGAAAACGTGCGTAAAGTGTTGCGCAGTATTGAGCGTGAATTACTAATTGATACAGACGGTACAAAGATTGAAGCAAAATTTTCTGATGTGCTCATCAAGCAAATTGAAGATCAAACCATTAATCAATCAATCGAAATTGTCCGCCGCCGTATTGATGAGACAGGTACGAGAGAGCCAGCGATTCAACGCCAAGGCGATGATCGTATCTTGGTGCAATTGCCCGGCCTTGATGATCCTCAACAAATAAAGGACTTGCTGGGTAAAACTGCGAAGCTAACGTTTCATTTGGTGGATGCGGGGCAGGGCGGTGGTTCGACTATGACATTACCAATGGCGGAAGATGGTGGCCGTCCGATTGAAATTTTCCGCAAGAACGAGCTAACGGGGGATATGCTAACCAATGCCAGTTTCGCCCAAGACCAAAATGGTCGCCCCGCGGTTGGTTTCCAATTTAATACAATTGGCGCGAAGAAGTTCTGTAAGTTAAGCCGTGAAAATTCAGGCAAGCCATTTGCGATTGTTTTGGATGGTGAAGTGATTAGTGCGCCGCGCATTAACGAACCTATTTGTGGGGGGCAGGGCATCATTAGTGGGACGTTCTCTATTCAAGAAGTAAATGATTTATCTATGTTACTGCGCGCAGGGGCATTGCCTGCACCGCTTAGCATTTTAGAAGAACGTAGCGTTGGCCCATCATTGGGAGCGGATTCTGTGCAAGCAGGGAAAATCGCCAGCATGATTGGTTTGGCAGGTGTATTGGTCTTTATGCTTATAACCTATAAATTATTTGGTGTGTTCGCCAGTGTGGCGTTGATTATAAATGTCGCGTTGATCTTTGCTATCCTGTCCAGCCTTCAAGCGACGTTGACCTTGCCCGGTATTGCGGGAATTGTTCTAACGATTGGTATGGCGGTGGATGCCAATGTGCTGATTTTTGAGCGGATTAAAGAAGAGCTGAAAAATGGGCGTACGGTGATGTCCGCTGTGGATGTTGGTTTCAGTAAAGCGATGGGGACGATTATTGACTCCAATCTAACCACCCTGATTGCAGCGCTTATTCTCTATAGTTTTGGCACAGGGCCGATTAAAGGATTTTCTGTGACATTGGCGGTTGGCATTATGACGTCCTTCTTTAGTGCGATTTTTGTCACACGCTTATTGGTCGTGGCATGGCTGCATAAAAATAAACCCACAAGTTTGAAGTTGTAAGGCGAGTAACATGAAAATATTTCCAACAGATACGAAGATTAATTTTATCGGCATGCGCTATATTGCGTTTGTGATATCCGCTTTTATATTGATTGGGGCGATTGCGTTGTTGTTCACCAAGGGGTTGAATTATGGCATTGATTTCACCGGTGGGACGATGGTTGAGGTGAAAGTTTCAACAACGGCACCTGATTTGGGCAAGTTACGTACCGATATGAACAACCTTGATTTAGGGGCGATGTCTTTGCAAGAATTTGGCGCGCCAGATGATTTGTTGATCCGTATGCCAGAGCAAGAAGGCGGCGCAGATGTGCAGGCCGCGGCATTGATCAAATTAAAAACGTACCTAAATGGGGAGTTTGAGAGCGTCGATTACCGCCGCGTGGAATTCGTTGGCCCGCAGGTGGGTGAGGAGTTGAAGAAGCAAGGGCTGTATGCGGTTATCTTTTCTATCCTTGGGATGTTGGTTTATATCTGGTTCAGGTTTGAATGGCAGTTTAGTGTGGCGGCGATTATTGCGCTTATCCATGACTCATTGGCGACAATTGGGTTGTTTGCCTTGACGCAAATGGAATTTAATCTTTCAACCGTTGCGGCGATTTTGATGATTGCGGGGTATTCAATTAACGATACGGTGGTGGTGTTTGACCGTATTCGTGAGAATTTACGTAAATTTAAAAAGATGCCTATTTTTGATTTGTTGAATAATGCGATTAATCAAACATTATCTCGTACCTTAATGACTTCTATCACTACGTTGCTGGCGTTATTGGCGTTATGGACATTTGGCGGAGAGGTTATTCGTGGGTTCGTGAATGCCTTGATTTTTGGTATCATTATCGGAACGTACTCTTCTGTATTTGTGGCGTCTCCTGTTTTGACTTTCCTGAATATCCGTCATACAAAGGCGGCAGACGAAGACGATGAGGATAAAACACAAGGGCAAAATAGCGAAGTTTCGGCTTAAGACTTGATATATATATTAAAATCGGGTTTAGTAGTGTCAGAATTTATGGTCCAAAGGAGAATATTATGAACAATTTAAAATCTTTATTATTAGTTGCGGCGGCCTCATCAGCCCTTATGGCTTGCACATCGGCAGATGCTGATATGGGGTATTTGGGAAGCCGTGATGACATCATAATTAACGGCAGTGCAACGCAAAATGTTGCCAAAGATGCAGTGAAAGAAGATGTTAAGGCACGTATCGAAACTGTTAAAATGACGGATTCTGAGCTTGCGGATGCAGCAATGGAAACAGTGACAATGAAGAGCGCTGTTGTGACAGAAAAAGTGTCCAGCACATCATCAACACCAAAAGCGAATATGGTTCGCACCCCTGCGATGCCGACTGGTGCGTCTGGTGACATTCCACCCAATGCACGCCCAGGTGAGTGTTACGCAAAAGTGTTAATCCCAGCAGTAACGGAAACAAAAACAGAGCGTTTCCAAGTCTCTGAAGAGCAACGTGTTTTGGATCGTATAGTCCCAGCACGTTATGAGACGAAAACGGAGCGCGTCATGGTAAAAGAAGCGCGCCAATTTTGGAAAGCTGGCACAGGCCCTATCACGAAGAAAGATGTCGTAACGGGTGAAATTCTATGTTTAGTGGAAGAGCCTGCAGAATACAGAACGATTGAAAAACGCGTGATGATTTCTCCTGAGAAGCCAGAATATAAAACGCTTCCAGCAAAGTATGAAACAATCACAAAGAAAAACATCATCAAAGGCGAGAGCTGGGAATGGCGTCGTATTTTGTGTGAAACAAACCTTAGCCGTGGTGCGATTATGCAGATTCAACGTGGTTTACAATCTAAAGGCTTTGGCGTGAATGCTGATGGTGTTTTGGGGTCAGAAACAATGGATGCAATCAACAGCTACCAACTTAAAAATGGTCTGGCCTCACGCGGTATCACTTATGAAACATTAAGCCATATGGGCGTTTCTTTAACGGGCGCGTAAGTCACATGGACGTCACCCCCCTTATTCGTGACGACCAACAAATAATTCAAAGCTATGCCGCGGGTCAATTTAAGATCAGCGGCATTTCTTATGCGTATGGCGTTATTGTATCTCCTGATAAAACAGTTGAGTGGGTAAATGCGCCTCAAGATATGAGCGCGTTATCGCTTGAAAATTTTCAAGAGTTGCTTGGGCAAGCGAATGATGTTGATGTTGTGTTGTTTGGTACAGGTAATAAAATGCATTTTGTATCGCCAAAATTACGCCAAGCATTAAGCGCCAAAAACTTACCCGTTGATATTATGGACACTGGTGCGGCATGCCGAACCTATAACGTGTTAATGGCCGAAGGCCGCCGCGTTGTGGCGATTATGATGGTGAGTGAGTAGGTCAAAGCTTATTCCAAATTCAATTAAAATGAAAAAATATTTTCTTATAATTTTAACGCTCTTTCTTCTGCCAAGTTGTAGTCGAGA
>CALDHI010000084.1 GCA_937941545.1 uncultured Alphaproteobacteria bacterium | reverse complement strand
CAAATTACTGCCAATTGGGAAAGCTGGAAATCGGCCAAGGCGATTACGATTGCCCGTCAGGTGCAGATTGACGCAGCACGCGTGGCCCAAGAGGGCGTGCAATATGAAACTGAATTTGGGGAGCGCACAACGCTCGATGCGCTAAACGCCAATCAGGAGTTGTTGACGGCGCAGACGGATTTAATCGCGTCCAAGACGAACGAAATCATTGCATTTTTCACGCTGGCTGAGGGGTTAGGCTTATTAATCCCCGCTAATTTAGGCTTCGAAACCTTGGCGGTTGAATAGCCTCTTTAAGGTGTTTACAGGTTATTCACAAATTATCCCTTACATATCCACAGGAATTGATATAAAATGAGGATAGATTTTCATTTCTGCTTGTCATGCTTTGACAAGTTTTCCTCAATAGCCCAAACTTTTATAAATAATTAAAACGATTCTATCGCGGTCCAAAAATAATATGTCTGACAATTCATCTGAACAGGAACCATCCATCGAAGAAATCTTGGCGTCAATCCGCCAGATTATTTCTGATGAAGATGATGAAACGCCCGTTGCGGATGAAGCCGACGTGGTGGAAGAGGTTGTGGAGGTTGCGCAAGCGGAGCCAGTCCCTGAGCCAACGCCCGAACCAGCCACCCCAGTATCAGAGCCAATTGAAGATCCTATCGAAGATGATGATGTTTTTGAATTATCCGAAGATGATTTAATTGAAGATGAGCCTGAAGAAGATCTTTATGAAGAAGATGACTTCGAGGAAGATGATATTGAAGAAGAGGCTTATGAAGAAGAAGAGCCGATGGAAATTGAAATGCGTGACACGCAAGACGCCTTAGAGGAAATTCGTCAAGCAAAGAAAAAAGCGGCGGCCGTTGTTGAGGCGCCTGTACCCGTTGAACAAAGCTATGCTGAGGAAGAGCCTAGACAACAAGAACGTGATGTTCCTGTGTCTGATATCTTATCGTCAAGCGCGCAAGCCGCCGCGTTGGGTAGCTTGTCTAAGCTAACCAATCGTATGCCTGTAAACAGCTCGCGTTCGTTTGATGGGGTGACGTTAGAGGATATCGTCAAAGATATGCTCAACCCTATGTTGCGTGAATGGATGGATGATAATCTACCACCAATGGTTGAACGCATTGTCCAAAAAGAACTAGAAAAACTAGCCCGTCGCGCCTTTGACGAGTAGAACGCTTTAGCATTAAATTTGACTGTTAGTTATGTTCACAGCTCAATGATTTGCCCTTTGTAGTTAAATAAAAATATTTTATTTAAAATTTCTTATTTCCCATTTATTTGCAATTAGTAGTTTTTATTTTCTATAATATTGTTATGTCTTATAGTGATGCATGCATGCGAACAATGGTTGAGAATGGTGTCTTACTAAAAGATGGTAATCCTGCCGGTATGGATTTAATAAGTAAGTCTGAAGTTCGGATTAGTATTGTTGATGGGGATTTTGAGCGTCAAGATGCTTTGAAAATGTTTGATTCTCTATGGGATGAGGGTGATGCAAGTCACAACAGGCTTTTTTTTAGAGAGTATATAGAGGATCAAATAAACTCAAATCAAGGTGCCACTTTCAATGAAGAGCAATTGGGGAAAATTAAAGAAGGTATTCAATACTGGTACGATGGTGACACAGAAATTAGGTTTGTAGGATTAAATGAGTTACCTGACATAACAATTTTTTCGGTCAATAAAGGAGGGATAGCTCTTCCTCCTGTTAATGGCAATGAAGAGTTAAGCCATGCTGAAAATTCTTACCCAATTCTTCTTTTGCCAATTGAAGAAGGGGTGATGAAATATCCGAATCTAGCAACACACGAATTTGGTCACGCTTTAGGAGTATTGCATCCATTTGATGTTGTTAAAGAAATAAACAGTGAGAATATAACACATTTTTGTACTATGGCTGAGATTGATTTATTGTCTAAAGACAGTTCTGATAAAGGTCACATGTCTTATGGATTTAATGGTGTCGTGAGTGGTTTTGACATTGGTGTAAAAGAATTTATTAGAACTGGTTTAACGGCTAACGCGCCAGAGTTCTAAGGTGTTATTAAAACATTCTGGTGTCTTATTAAATCTGCGCATTATCATTATAAAAAAAACCGCATCATTTGACGCGGTTTTGGCTTGTTTGTTGAAGAGGGGGGAAGACTAAGCTTCTTTTTTCTCTTCTGCTTTTTCTTCTTTAGGAGCTTCTTTCTTTTTAGAAGCGCCAAATAGATTGCCGTAACGATTTTCGAATTTGTCCAATTGACCTTTTTCAATAACCTGACCTGTACCACCTTGCCATGCAGGGTGTGTCAATGGATCGACGTCTAACTTCATTACATCGCCTTCTTTACCGTAAGTTGAGCGCACTTTAAATTCTGTGCCATCTGTCTGTACGATTGTGATTTCATGGTAGTCTGGGTGGATATTGGCCTTCATAATTTTAATCTTTCATCTTACGGCGACTTTATCTTTTCGCGCCTTTAAGTTAATCTAGCGCTTCTTTTACGCAAATTGGATAGAAAATGCAAGTAAACTCTTCACTTAAATGGTGGCATAAAGACGTTTTTTCACAAAAACAGCAAAATTTAGCGATGCGAAGCCAAATAACCAAGGCTATCCGGCAGTTTTTTGACGGAGCAGGGTTTGATGAGGTGGAGACGCCTATTTTGCAAATATGCCCCGTGATTGACACGCATATCCGTGCGTTTGCAACGGAATTGCGCGGTGTAGACGGGAATGTGATAGAGATACGTTATCTCCATACCTCGCCAGAGTTTGATATGAAAAAACTGCTGGTGGCGGGAATGACACGAATCTATCAGGTGGCGAGCGTGTTTCGCAATGCCGAAGGCTCAAAACGTCATCGGGTAGAGTTCAAGCTGCTGGAATGGTATCGCACAAATGCGGATTACACCGATATGATGAGCGATTGTGAAGAGTTGTTGCGAGCGTGCGCAAAGGCTGTGGGGGTGACCGCGTTTAAGTATAAGGCGTTTACGTGTAATCCTTTTGCAGATTTTGAACGATTGAGCGTGGTTGAGGCGTTTGCGCGGTATGCGGAAATTGATTTAGTCGCGTGCCTTGAGGATAAGGTGTTGTTGCGGGCGCATGTCACAAGGCTTGGACTTCATAGTGCCGATGATGATGAATGGGATGATTTATTTTTTCGTGTGATGGACGCCAGAATTGAACCTAATCTAGGTATGGGAGCGCCTACATTCTTATGTGACTATCCCATTGCCATGGCGTCATTGTCTAAACCTAAAGAGAATGATCCACTCTTTGCGGAGCGGTTTGAGCTGTATGTCTGTGGCATGGAGCTGGCCAATGCGTTTAGTGAGTTAACGGATGCGGACGAGCAGGTGAGGCGTTATCACATTGAAATGGATGAGAAGGAGCGCCTTTATGGAGAGCGCTATCCGCTGGATGAAGACTTCGTTGAAGTGTTGCGCGAGGGTATGCCCCCAAGCGGCGGTATTGCGCTGGGGGTAGATAGGTTAGTAATGCTGGCGTGTGGCGTGGATGATATTAAAGACGTCCTGTGGTGTGAGTAAAAGTAGGCTTATATTTTTGCGCTCTGGCGCGTCTTTTTTATTAGAGGCTTAGGCGTGCAGGCACGCTACGCCTCGCCCATATATATTCATTACATTTAGGCGCCTAAGCGCCCTTCAAAGCCAAGCATAGTGAGCTTAGCAGCTTGGGTTGTATTTTAGTGATTCTAACACTGCTGGGTCACGTGTAACGCATATAATGCCTAGGCTTTTTAACCTCTTAACTATTTGTTCAATTATTTTGCATATAATTAAAAAATAACAATTAGTAAGCGGTATTAGGGGCACATTATGAACATTTTAAAACTACGCACATTCGAGAATGAATTACATATTCCAGCTCCAGGAGACACGGCAACACCCGATATTAATACAACGAGTTCTGGTTCAAATGGAACAACTGGAACACATGATAACCTAGACGGTACATCAAATCCGTACGAGAGTGATAATAGACCTAATACACCATCAACGCCACCACTGAGAACGCCAGAACAGATAGCTCGTGACGAAGTTGAAGCTGCCCAAGAAGCTGCTCGTGTGGCTAATGAAATAGCCACACGAGCAAGGGATGATGCCAGAGTGGCGGATGATGAACTAAGAACGGCTGAAGATGAATTAGCAGATTTTAATGACGGATTAGCTAATGGAGGAGGAAATAACATAACAAATGCGCAGCAAACTAGGTTAACAGAATTAGAAAACAATGTTTCTGTAGCAGCTGCAGAATCTGTTGACGCAAATGAAGTAGCCGCAGGTGCTTCACAGGTTGCCAGTGATTTAGATCGTGAAGCGTTAAATTATATGGTTGTGACAACAGAGCCTGTGGTCGTAGGTATAGATTTAACGACTTCTCCCAGCCCTCATCCAGCTGATTCTGCTCCAAATGCTTCTGAAAGCTGGTGGGACATAGCGGGTGATTACCTTACCAGTCCGTACACGGGGGGCGATATACATGTTTCTGATAATAATGAGCCTAACTCCATCTATGGGGCGACCCTGAATGCAGACCTACCTTCTATTACACCATGCCACTTACATGCGGCTGACCTTATCAATGCTGCAGAGCAGGTAGGGGTTGAATTGAATGTGGATGAGTTAAAAGAAAATTGTGAGACGTTGTTTGATCCGTCTTCTGGTGAAATGGGGCCAGAGGGTACAGCCTTTTTCGTAGCTTTAGATGGTTACCAAGACCCTGCTGTTGTTGTTGATATGCCACCAGAAGACTTCCAATCATATATCGATGATTTAAGAGAGCAAACTATGTATAGAATTCACCAACAAGGGGCAGATCCAGCTATGGCTTCGTTGGTTCATGAACATACAGAAAGTATGACAGAGGCGCATGGATATTTTGTAGAGCTAAACGGTGAGATTGATTACGCTGTAAGACAAAATCTTATAGCTGACCTGCAGAATGAAATTGCAACAGTTGAGCCAGATAGCTCTATAGCGATTGAGCAGATTCAGGCCAATGTGTATCTTCAGCAATTTGAACAAGAAGCGCGGCATATATTGGAGACCTATGATGGTTTTGAGTTTGATGGTATTGGGCAAATGGCAACAGAGCCTGGCGCAGAAGATTTGGCGCAATTAAGCTTAGAAGAGCAAGAATTAGTAACGTCTATTCAGGCATTACAAGAAGCACGTTTTACTGGAAGGCACACAGTTGAAGAGGCGCAAGCGCTTACTGAGCGTGTTGATAATGCCATCGTTGCCTATCAGGGGAGAGAGACACCTAGCTTAGATGCTAACAACCCTGCACCGTATACCCCAGAACATGCAGGGCTTGTTCAGACACTTGAGGCAGGAGCGCATCGTGTAACTGTCGCGCGTGATAATTTAGAAGAAGCGCGAACAAGTGGAAACGTTGAAACGTTGATAGGGGCTTTGGCAGAGTCTGTTGACGCAAATATTGCTATGTCTGACTATCATCAGAGGCAAAGTTATTCGCAACGGATTGATGAGAATGGTGAGAAATGGTTTGATCATAATAAAAAGGCTGCTGAGGATCTTCAAGATGAATTAGACGAATTGAAGCAGGCAGAGGTAGTGCAACAAGCTGAGTTAAACGATATGCCGTTTAATGTAGATACAGGTTTTGCTACAACTGCAGATGCGACAGGTACAGGCCCCGTTGCGGCTGTTTCGGGCATTTTTAATGAGGCACATGGGTATATGGATGCGGCTAACCAGCATGAGCATACTTTTCAAAGGCCTACTGAAATAGGTTTAGAAGACGGTCATACGAGTATGGTCAGAGGATTTGCAGAAGGAGCTGGTCATCTACATGTAGTCGGAAGAGACGTAAGCGTTATTGCGAATCCGTTAGAAAGAGATATTGGCGCCCCAACAATGGGTCGCGAGTGGGAGCATGATGTGCCGACAACAGCTGCCTAATAACCTGTTTTAGTAAGAATTTTAAAAACCCCGCATCATCGTGCGGGGTTTTGTGTTTTTCGCTGTTTTTCAGGGAAGATTCCTGCTTTTTATCTCTGTCTGTATAAGATGTGCGTAACCCGCCTGTTTCCTTGTTTTTACCCCTCTAAATTGCTACAAAATAAGCATAGTAAAACGAATCTAATTGAAGGCTTTTTAGACCATGAGCGATATTGAGAATACTCCACCAGAAGACACAGCTGTGCCGACCATCACAATCGAAGAAGAGATGAAGCAATCCTACCTCGATTATGCGATGAGCGTGATTGTGTCGCGGGCGTTGCCTGATGTGCGTGACGGTCTGAAGCCTGTGCATCGTCGTATTTTGTTTGCGATGCGTGAAGGGGGATATACCTCGGACAAGCCATATCGTAAATCGGCACGTGTTGTCGGGGATGTTATGGGTAAGTATCACCCACACGGTGATAGCGCGATTTATGATTCTATGGTGCGTATGGCCCAAGACTTCTCGCTTCGTTTACCATTGGTTGATGGGCAAGGTAACTTTGGTTCGATGGATGGTGACCCACCTGCGGCTATGCGTTACACGGAATCGCGCCTGAACAAAGCGGCGGAGAGCCTGCTTCTTGATATTGATAAAGAGACGGTTGATTTTCAACCCAATTATGACGATACAATCTTAGAGCCTACGGTTTTACCTGCACGTATTCCAAACTTGTTGGTGAATGGTGCTGGTGGTATTGCGGTGGGTATGGCGACGAACATTCCGCCCCATAACCTAAACGAAGTTGTCGATGGGTGTTTTGCCTATATTGATAACCCACAAATTTCGACTGAAGAACTCATGGAAATTATCCCTGGGCCAGATTTTCCAACAGGAGCGCAAATTTTGGGTAAGATGGGGATTAAGTCTGCTTATCAAACAGGGCATGGCTCTGTTGTGATGCGTGCGAAGGCGTCGTTTGAAGAATGGGGCAAGGGGCGTGAGTCTATCGTATTCCACGAAATCCCATATCAAGTGAATAAAGGGAAGTTGCTGGAGCGTCTAGGCGAAGTGGCACGTGAGAAGATCGTTGAAGACATTAGCGAAATTCGCGACGAATCTGACCGTGACGGTGTGCGCGTTGTGGTTGATTTGAGAAAAGGCGCGATTGGCGAAGTGGTGCTGAACCAACTCTTTAAATTTACATTATTACAAACATCGTTTGGCTGTAACATGTTGGCGCTTGATCATGGTCGTCCGAAGATGTTCATGCTGAAAGATTTTATTGGCGCGTTTGTCAAACATCGCGAAGAAGTGATTACACGCAGAACGATTTACGAGCTGAAAAAAGCACGTGACCGTGCGCATGTCTTGGCTGGATTGGCCGTGGCTGTGGCGAATATTGATGAGATTATCGCGATGATTCGCGGCGCGGCCAACCCCGTTGAGGCGCGTGAAGGCTTGATGGCGAAGCGTTGGAACGTGGGCGATGTGCGTCCGCTGATTGAATTGATTGATGATCCTGAGCATCCTATCGAAGACGGCACTTATCAAATGTCCGAAGTTCAAGCTAAGGCGATTTTGGATTTACGCTTGCACCGTTTGACGGGGCTTGAACGTGATAAAATCGGCAATGAGTTAGGTGAGATTACGGATTCTATCGCGGGCTACCTTGCAATTTTGGCGAGCCGTGAAAAAATGTTGGCTGTTCTGGTTGAGGAGCTGGTTGAAGTAAAAGAAAAATTTGGCACGCCGCGCCGTACGGAGCTATGCGAGGCGGAATTTGAATCTGATATTGAAGATTTAATTCAACGCGAAGACATGGTCGTCACAATTACGCATGGGGGGTATATCAAACGTGTGCCGCTGGACACGTATCGTGCGCAAAAACGTGGCGGGAAGGGGCGCTCTGGAACGTCTTTGAAAGACGAAGATTTTGTCTCTGACATGTTTGTCGCTTCTACGCATACGCCGATTATTTTCTTCACATCGCGCGGTATCGCGCATACTTTGAAAGTGTGGCAGTTGCCATTGGCATCACCGCAAAGCCGTGGTAAAGCGCTGATTAACTTGCTTCCGCTTGAGGCAAATGAAAACGTATCTGTTTACTTGCGCGTTCCAGAAGACGAAGACGCATGGGAGAAGTTGGATATTATGCTGACCACAAGCCATGGTTCTATCCGTCGTAATAACCTAACAGACTTCCAAAATATTCGCTCCAATGGGTTGATTGCGATGAAGTTGGATGAGGGCGAAAGCCTTGTGTCTGTTAAGATTGCTTCCCCTGATGAAGACGTATTTTTGGCGTCGAAAAAAGGAAAGTCCATTCGCTTTAACGTGGATGCGATCCGCGTGTTTGCCTCGCGTAATTCCAAAGGGGTGCGCGGTATGAAGTTGGCGAAGGGCGACGAAGTGATGAGCATGTCTATCCTGAAACGTGAAGAAGAAGACGCCAAAGGACAGGCGCTGTTATGTGTGTCTGAAAACGGCATGGGTAAGCGGACATATGCGTCTGAGTACCGTACGATTGGTCGTGGTGGACAGGGCGTTGTGAATATGAAGCTGTCTGAAAAGACGGGTGATATTGTGGCGACATTCCCTGTGACGGATGACCATCAAGTGATGTTGATTTCTGACCTTGGTCAAATGATTAGAATGCCCGTGAACACGGTGCGCCATACAGGGCGCTCCACCATGGGTGTGCGTTTGTTCAACGTTGCGAAGAATGAAAAAGTTGTGTCTGTCGCGTGGTTGGTTGAAGATGACGAGGAAGAAGTCATCGAAGGCGAAGCGATTGAAACAGGCGCAGAAGGCGCAAGCGAAAGTGTGGAAGCCAGCGCGGAGACTACGCCTGAAAATGATTTAGCTGAAGGTAATACCGAAAACGATGAAGAGGCGTAATCAATAATGCCTCTTATCACGCTTATTTTATTTTTTATCTTTGTTGGTTTGTTAATGTTGCTAACCAGCACTGTTCGCAAACGGGCGAAGATTAAAAAAGTGGCGGAATATGGTCACGCGCAATTTGAAATTGACTTGCCCAACACCATGAAAGTCAGAGTGCCAGCAACGCTTCCTGCTTTGACCAGCATGAGTGACGCCGAAGGGTTCTTCACACTCATTACGCCCTACATCGGCAGTTTGACAAAACATAAACGAGATTATTTATTCCAGCATGTGACTGATTTGAAAAATGAGCTGAAAATGAATAAAGACGTCTATCAAAACTTCATGACCGAATACGCAATCTACAAAGACCTATCCGAAAAAGCCGCCGCCAAGAAGTGGGCGGG
>CALDHI010000083.1 GCA_937941545.1 uncultured Alphaproteobacteria bacterium | reverse complement strand
TGTTGGGACATGGGTGGCGATATCCGTTGAGGATTCGGGCTGTGGGATTAGCAAAGAAAACTTAACGCGAATCATTGAACCGTTCTTTACTACGAAAGATGTGGGACAAGGCACGGGGCTGGGGCTGGCGACGGTGTATGGAATTATCCGTCAAACGGGCGGCTTCTTGAATATTGAAAGCGAAGTCGATGTTGGTACGACCTTCACAATTTATCTACCACGCCTCAGCGAAGAAGAGGCTGCGGAAGAAATTGAAGCAGAGGTGAAGCCGATTGAAACAGTCGCACGTGACTTAACAGGTACGGCGCGCTTGTTGCTTGTGGAAGACGAGGATGCGGTGCGCACGTTTAGTACGCGCGCTTTGATGAATAAAGGGTATGAAGTGTTGGCGGCAGAAAACGGGCAAGCCGCTTTGAATTTAATGGATGAGCAAGATGACCCTGATATTGATTTAATGATTACCGATGTCATGATGCCCGATATGGATGGGCCGACCTTGGCACAACGTATGCGCCAAACCAGCCCGAATCTAAAAATCATCTTTATTTCTGGCTACACAGAAGAAAAATTGAAAGATCATATGGGCAAAGGAATCTCGTTCTTGCCTAAGCCCTTCACGCTAAAACAACTTGCTGAAAAGGTTAAAGAGGCGTTGGAAGCGTAAGGATTTTTCTATCACTAAAGCTGTTTTTATTTTTATTCACATTAAATGTTCTTATTTCGTTCTTTTTACTTTACAATGAGAACAGATGGTGTACATTGAAGATAAGAAATGAAACACACATATGTGCGTAACCTTTAGACATCAGTTGAATGTGGGGCGTATATTATGCGAAAAAGGAGAGAATATACTATGGCTGCCACCTCAATGAGAAAAGAAGAAGTAATGCATAAAAATGACACTGAAAAAGGAAAGGCGCTAGACGCTGCGCTACAACAAATCGAACGTGCCTTTGGTAAAGGCTCGGTTATGAAGTTGAATGGCGATCATAATCCGATGGATGTGGAAAGCATCTCAACGGGGTCTCTTGGACTTGATATTGGTTTGGGTATTGGCGGCGTGCCACGCGGTCGTATTGTTGAAGTATATGGGCCAGAAAGCTCAGGTAAAACAACATTGGCCTTGCATGTTATTGCCGAAGCACAAAAAAACGGTGGTACGTGTGCAATCGTGGATGCCGAGCATGCGCTGGACCCTGGCTATGCGAAGAAATTAGGTTGTAATGTCGATGAGCTTTTAATCTCTCAACCGGACGCGGGTGAGCAAGCTTTGGAAATTACAGACACATTGGTGCGCTCTGGTGCATTGGATGTGGTGGTTGTGGATTCTGTGGCTGCGCTGGTGCCGCGAGCGGAATTAGAAGGCGAGATGGGTGACCATCATGTGGGCTTGCAGGCAAGATTAATGTCACAAGCGTTGCGTAAATTGACAGGCTCAATTTCTCGTTCCAAAACAACCGTTATCTTCATCAACCAGATCCGTATGAAGATTGGTGTGATGTTTGGATCACCTGAAACAACAACAGGCGGAAATGCATTGAAATTCTATTCCTCTGTGCGCCTTGATATTCGTCGTATCGGTCAAATTAAAGACCGCGATGAAGTCGTTGGAAACCAGACACGTGTGAAAGTTGTGAAAAACAAGATGGCCGCACCGTTCCGTCAAATTGAATTTGATATCATGTATGGAAAAGGTATCTCTAAAACAGGTGAAATTTTGGACTTGGGTGTTCAAGGGGGGTTTGTTGAAAAATCAGGCTCATGGTTTAGTGCGCTGGGCGAGCGTATCGGGCAGGGGCGTGAAAATGCCAAGCAATATTTGCTCGATCACCCAGAAATGATGAACACGTTAGAGCTTAAAATCCGCGAACATGCAGGGCTTATTAGTGAAGCCATGCTGGTTGGATCTGAAGATGATGGTAAGGCTCCAGATTTGGCCGTAGTTGAAGCCACTGAAGAAGATGCAAAGCCAAAAGCGAAGAAGGCCAAGTAGATTTAATATAAAGAATTACAAGTAAGAAAACCCTGCTTTTCCCGTTGGCAGGGTTTTTTATTAGGAAAGTTTTTTCTTGGAAGGATTAGCCCTTATCGCGCATAATTCTGGCTTTGTTACGGGCCCAATCTTTGTCTTTTTTATCTTGGCGTTTATCGTGTTGTTTTTTACCTTTTGCTAGACCAATCTCTAATTTTGCCAATCCTTTTTTATCAAAATAGAGTTTAATGGGGATAATCGTATAGCCCTCACGGGTGACGGAGCCCATTAATTTATCAATCTCTTTTTGTTTGAGCAAAAGTTTGCGCGGACGGCGCGGGTCATGTTGCGTTAACTGACTGGCTTGTTGGTATTCAGGGATATGCGCGTTTAACAAATGGAGCGCCCCCTCTTTTAAACCCACATGGGATTCCGCCAGCATACATTGACCATGACGCAAGGATTTGACTTCGGTGCCGACCAGCATGATGCCCGCATCAAACCTATCTTCGACGGCGTAATCAAAATTGGCACGCTTGTTATCTGCCACCACTTTGTCGGTAGAGATGAGAGCTGTCTTCTTTTT
>CALDHI010000082.1 GCA_937941545.1 uncultured Alphaproteobacteria bacterium | reverse complement strand
GAATTCTTCTATTGTTAAATTCTCAATGTTATTTAAATCTAATGCCATATCACACCTATATATAATTTCAATAAAACATTTACAGAAGTAATTATATTATGTCAACGATTATTTTAATGAAATTATATTTTTTTACGATAGAGTATCTTTATGACTGATTTTATTCTTACACATTACCTTTGGTTCAAAGCCATTCATTTAATCGCCGTTATCAGCTGGATGGCGGGAATGCTCTATTTACCGAGGCTTTACGTCTATCACGTGACTGCCAAAAAGGGTGGAGAGCTGTCAGAAACCTTAAAAATCATGGAGCGTCGTTTATTACGCTTTATAATGAACCCCGCCATGATTATCACCTGGATATTGGGATTAACCTTAATCGCCACTAATACGTCCGTTATGACATCAGGCGGATGGATGCATGCGAAATTGCTATTGGTCGTCATTATGAGTGGTATGCATATGGCGTTAGCCGTGTGGCGTAAACAATTTGAACGTGATGAGAACACGCACAGTCAAAAATTCTTCCGCATCATGAACGAAGTACCTACAGTGTTATTGGTTATCATCGTCATTTTGGTTATCGTAAAACCGTTTTAAAATATCATTTATCATAATGTTTTTACCCTTACATGCGAATCGGGCTTGACTCTCATCCTAGTTGTGCTAATAATCTTTTATCTTATTGAGATTTCTCCACATTTATAGTGTTTTTGGCTTTAATTATTTAAAGGCCTCTCAAGTAAGAAAATAATTTTTCCATAAAGAAAATAGACTAATTAGGATTTATAACCCCTCAAACGCTCATACTTTATAAGATATAAACAAGAGCTTCCCTCCTTTTCAAAACATTAAAATGGTGTCTCCCATGAATTTACAAGATTTAAAAACACGCTCTCCTGCTGAACTATTAGCCTTCGCTGAAGAGCTAGATATTGAAAGCTGCAATACAATGCGTAAACAAGATATGATGTTTGCGATTTTGAAGGAGCTAGCGGATCAGGGCGCGCCTATTATTGGTGGCGGCGTTCTTGAAGTGCTTCAAGATGGTTTTGGTTTTTTACGGGCTCCAGAAGAAAATTACCTTCCTGGACCAGATGATATTTACGTATCCCCCTCACAAGTACGCCGTTTTGGTTTACGTACAGGGGATATTGTTGAGGGCGAAATTCGTGCCCCTAAAGAGTCCGAGCGTTATTTTGCGCTCCTCAAAGTGGGTAACATTAACAACGAAGCGCCAGAAAAACTGCGCCATCGTATTAATTTTGATAACTTAACACCGCTTTATCCAGATCGTAAAATCAATCTTGAACGCGACCCAACGAAAAAAGCGTACACACAACGCCTTATTGAGCTGACTGCGCCGATTGGTTTTGGACAACGCTCATTGCTTGTTGCGCCGCCTCGTACTGGTAAAACAGTGATGTTACAAAATATCGCCAGCTCTATTGCTGAAAATCACCCTGATGCATATTTGATTGTTCTTCTTATTGATGAGCGTCCAGAGGAAGTGACCGATATGGCGCGCTCTGTTCGTGGTGAAGTGATTTCATCCACCTTTGATGAACCAGCCTCACGTCACGTACAAGTGGCCGAAATGGTGCTTGAAAAAGCCAAACGCCTTGTTGAGCATAAACGTGATGTTATTATCCTGCTCGATTCCATTACCCGTCTTGCCCGTGCGTACAACACTGTTGTGCCATCATCTGGTAAAGTGTTGACCGGTGGTGTTGATGCCAACGCGCTTCAACGTCCAAAACGTTTCTTTGGCGCGGCGCGTAACATTGAACAAGGTGGCTCGCTCACCATTATCGCAACGGCCTTGATTGAGACAGGCTCGCGTATGGATGAAGTTATCTTTGAGGAATTTAAAGGAACGGGTAACTCTGAAATTGTTATGGATCGTAAGATTTCCGATAAACGTGTTTTCCCTGCGATTGATATTCAAAAATCTGGAACACGTAAAGAAGAGCTTCTTGTTGATAAAGATACTTTGCAGAAAATGTGGGTTCTACGTCGTATTCTGAACCCAATGGGCACCGTCGATGCGGTTGAATTCCTGCTGGGCAAAATGAAAGAAACAAAATCTAACGACGAATTCTTCAATGGTATGAATCAGTAAGTAATATGATGGTTATTTATAAAATTGAAGATGATTTAAGCACTGCTGATTTTATAAATATTCTACAATCTTCCAAACTTTGTTTGCGGGGTCCCTATGATGATGAGAGCAGACTTCAAATAATGTTGGAACAAGCTGATATTATTTATGTTGCACGTGATGGCGGTACCATTGTTGGAATCTCACGCGCTATTACTGATTTTTCTTATTGTTGTTATCTTGCCGATTTGGCCGTTGATGAAAAATATCAAGACCAAGGCATAGGTAAAGAACTTCTTCGGTTGACCCACGAAAAGGCGAGTTTGCAGACTACGCTTATTTTATTTGCCTCGCCTGATTCACAAAATTATTACAGCCATATTGGTATGGAGAGCGTTTCTAATTGTTTTATTATACCTAAACAGTAGGACTTCCAACAAAATTCTCTAAAATTTTAGATAAATCTCTCCTAAATTCGAATTGATATGAATTGCCATAATTAATAATTCATGGTTATATTAAATTATAGCGTTACTGATTTGCCCTCATAGCCATTTCAGCAACGATATAAAATTTAATAATGAAAAGCTGGATTTAAACCAGATGAATATTTTTAGGGAGTGTCCATATGTCTTATAATTTAAACAAAGACCAAATCTTAATCGGTGAAAAGCGCCGTATCTTTTTCAAACGGAAAAATATTGCGAACCTATTTTACCCTATGGCCATCTTCCTATGTTTTTTTACTATTTTTTCAATCGTCGCACCCGCTTTGGCGATTGAAACGACAAAGGCTTCTGCGTTGACGACTGAGGAGATGCGCGAAACTTACTCTCTCTCCAACTCTCAAAAATCTCCTCAACATAATAAGGCTCTTGATACTTGTCACTCTTTCCTCAATACGTATTTTTCCCAAGATGCAATAAATGACAAGGTGAGTCCTTCTAATTTTCGTCGCTCCATAGGCGAAAATAATACTGCCCCGCTTGCTTTAAGTGTCTTCCTTGGTGTCCGAATTGCCCTTGGTCCTAAGGAAACAATTAACCAACTTGGTAGAGTTCAAACAGTGTCTACTTTACAGGCCAACACAGGCGGCTATCCTCGTGCCCTCGCAATTGCTGCCTATCGCGCTTGTAAGAATGAACAAAATTTAAAGCAACACAAAAACAATAATAAAACCTAATGCTTTAGATGTTTGAACGACTGGTTACGTAAGCCATATAAGATTTACGTCCCTTGATCGCTCCTGCTTGATTTATTTCAGGCGGGAGCGATTAGGTTTTTACGCCATGTTTCTTGTTCTAATATGTATTGTGCCACGATCAATGATGGTTTGAAGGGTGTTTTGTATTTCAGGAATATGTAGCCCCATACTATGATCATCAATTCTTAGTTTCACTGATTTACGATTTAAAGAATAGGCCTTAGCTAAATTTATCGCTTGTTCATGTGAAACAAATTCATCACCCGTTGCTTGCTCAAAACAAGAATAAGCCTGTGTAGAAATTGAATTTGTATCAATGCCATGATGAATGCCCGCCTCAATAAAGGCCCTTGTAATACGAATATCTTGATTGTTTAAATAGGGAACTTGTACGATTTCGCCATCATTATATCTTTGTTTTTCGACAATACCTGCTTGAATATTTTGCGCCATAAAATCTTTGAATAAGCTATGGGCATGCAAGTTCGCATTGATACCGTGAACACCTATTGGTTCAATGCCTAATTCTTTAATCGCCAAGGTGATAGGTAAGGCGCCCCATGAATTCATGACGAATATTAGATTTTCTGACTGCTCCTGAGCGGCAAAGTTAATTAATGATTTGCTGACCTCTATGGCACGGCGAAAATCCAAATATTCATTTGGGCCGTTATAATTAGGCTCAACTGAGTTAAACGCCACGATACGGCAATCATTATTTTGGGCTGTTTCATAAACGGCCTGTCCTATCACGCCATCAGGTGCACCATTAAAGCCAGAATGATAAATAATCGTTGGTTTATTATTTTTGACATGTCCGCTGATCGCAACAGGATGAGTGTTTTGGTTCCCGTTATTATCACGTCCTTCAATGTAGGGTCTAAAATCTCCGTGCTTCATGGCGGGTTCCTTATAAATAAAAAGCTATTTATAAGGATATTTTAAATTATGTCAATAATATTATGGTGAATTAAAAAGGCAACCAGCTGGGAGGATTATCCCCAATATAGCGACTTAATACTGTGATGAGAATAAAGCAAATCAGCGTCCCCAGCGTTACGAACATAATATTCGTATTAGTGCGCGGTTTGAAGGCAGCGCGTTGTTTTGCAGGCATTAAGGGGCCAAGCGCACTTTTAATTGGCGCCTTCATTAGCAATTTGGCCAACAATGTGATGAGCACAAATCCAACAGGGATTAATGCAAAATCAAAGATAATATTATCATTTTGATTAAGCATGCTACGCAAAGGGCCAATAAAGTATCCTGCCAATATAATAAGGTATAATCCCATACCTGCCATCAGGCCACTATGTTGGCTTTTACGTGAAACATGTGTCAGGGCTTTATTGGCTTCTAAGATAATATTTTTAATCAGACTATTACTTGCGGCATAGGGATATTTTTTCTTTAACGTGATCATCGCTTGTTTAGGGCGCGTGGTAACGGCGAGTAATAATCCATCGGCAATGATCCTGCTCTTGCTACTTTTTCGAATATGACTGACAACATTGCCATCGTCATGGGCGGCACGAATAAGTAACGCATAATTTTTTTCAACCAATTGATCAATGAAATTTGTCACCTTCATAATTTTCATTTTAAAACCAAACAAGCTCACTTTAATTGGTTTACCATTAACGTTCATGGCGATGTTGGTGAAGGGAAATGTCATTGTATATTGAATCGCCAATCCACCATCCTCACGCTTGACTTGTTCGGCGTGCAAATCAACATATTTTTGTTCAATGAGTTGTGTGCCGTTATCTTCAATCATTTTAACAACCACGTCGGGCAATGCCGCACGATCAATTTCAAATAACGTTTTCATTTTATAAGTGACCGTAGTGATAAAGCTAAAGATACCGATCCCTTTACAATCATCACATTTTATCCCGCCTGTGCCTTTACAAATGCGACATTGTGTCACCCCTTGGGAGCGACATAAAGGACATGGAATGCTACGCTTACCGTAACATTGATTACATGTTTGCTGTTGTCCGTTTGCGCTTTTCATAGAGCCACTGCCTTGGCACTTATTACAATTAATAGCACGATGACCACCGCATTGACCGCATTGTTCTTGGCATTTGCCATGACATCTCTGACAGGTTACAGCCTTTGCACCCTGACAAGACTTACAAGACTCAACATATTGATATACTTGTGTTAATTGAGGGATATCGAAATATTTATCATGTAAAGAAAATCCCTTATCGCAGCGCTTTAATAAAATATTACTTAACATTTTACGCGCTTCAATACTTTTAATTGCGCTATTTTGCGCATGTTGAATAAGTTTAGGAATTTGCGCAGGGTCATTCACGGGTTGTCCCCCTTCAACCTTGCCATTTTGCTTTTCTTCTTTTTTCTTATGTGATATTTCAATATGTGTAATGGCTTCACACTCAACGTCCATATAATCATTTTGAATGATTTGAATAGCATCTTTTTTAACGCCATTTCCGCTCGCCAATTTTCGCACAACGCCCAAAGCTTTGTGTGCCATTTTATCCTTATAAAAAATAGGAGCGTTCAAGAGTATATCCTTTAATCTTTCAAATGAGTGTTAAGAAACTCAACTGTTCTGGTATCAGCGATTTTCGCTATTGCTGCATCATAATTATCGCCTCCCTCACGGGTAAAGGCATGATCCATTTCATCGTAATCATGCAAGGTAATATTATCGTTTGAATCAAATGCTTGATGGATTTTTTCTTGCGCATCGGGAGGAACAAATTCATCTTTCTTTGCAATATGCAGCATAAGCTTATTATTCATAGTATTGGCATCTGCCAATAGTGCTTCTATACCAACTCCATAATATCCAACGCTGGTTTTCATATCTGTTCGGCATGCCGTTAAATACGCCAGCTTCCCCCCTAGGCAATATCCGACGGCGCCAATTTGACCATTACAATTGGGATACGCCATCAAGGCTTGATGCGTTAAATCAATATCACGCACGCCCTGATCGACATCGAATTTACCAAAATAATCAAACGCCTGTTGAAGCTCATCTTCATTGTGATCAGACAGCTCAATCTCTGGCTTAAATCGCCAAAACAAATCTGGCGCGAAAGTAATAAATCCTTTGCTGGCCAACCAGTCGCATTTTTGACGAATGCCGTCATTTACACCAAAAATTTCTTGGATCATAATCACGCACGGCGCTGTATCACCTGCGCCCAACCCTTCGGGAACAGCAATATAGCCCCCCATACGGTGCTGCGCATCAATTTTAACATCAAAATCAGCCATCAGGCGCGTCCTACTCTTTATCGCATACCTTATTTATAGTGGCTATACGCTATCACGCGCAATTAAAAAAGCTAAGCCCTGTTTCGCTATTATTTTGTGTTTTTTGAAAAATTATCTTAAGGTGCGCCTATTATGAACGATGACCAAATGATAGAGCTTACGCCCTCGAACCCACCGACCATCTTCGCCCTATCCAGTGCTGCTGGTAAGGCCGGCGTGTCTATCATTCGTGTATCGGGCGCAAAGTCATGGGACTCTTGTGCGACCTTATTAAAACAGGCCAAGCTACCAATTGCGCGTCAAACAAAACTTGCGACGCTTTATAATCCAGATACAGGCCAAGCCATTGATAGTGCAATGATTATTGGGTTCAAAGCTCCTAACAGCTTCACAGGCGAAGACGTGGTTGAATATCATTGCCATGGCTCGCAAGCCATCATCGAGGAAATGTTAGAGGTCTTATCCGCCCAAGACGGGCATCGCCTTGCCGATCACGGGGAGTTTACGCGCCGTGCCTTCCAAAATGGGCAAATTGATTTAAGCCAAGCGGAAGCCATTGCCGATTTAATTGATGCCGAAACCAAGATGCAAAAAGAGCAAGCTCTCCTCCAAATGGGCGGCGCATTATCCGATCTTTACAATGATTGGGCGGCGCGTTTGACTAAGGCTCTGGCATACGTTGAAACTATCATTGATTTTCCTGATGAAGACATTCCAGATAGCCAAATAGCGCAAGCCAAACCCGCGGTTAAAGCACTTAATGCTGAAATTACGGGTTATTTGAATGATAATCGCAAGGGAGAGCGCTTGCGCTCAGGTATTCAAATCGCGTTGATTGGTGCGCCCAATGCGGGAAAATCGTCGTTGATTAATATACTAGCTAAGCGTGATGTGGCGATTGTATCAGAGATGGCGGGCACAACGCGTGATGTGTTAGAAGTCCATTTAAATCTAGGCGGTTATCCTGTTATTGTGTCGGATACTGCGGGTTTGCGCCCATCAGATATTGGTACGTCAGACCAAGATAAGATTGAATCGGAAGGCATGCGCCGTGCATTGGTTAAGGCGAATGAGGCAGATATTAAGCTGCTTATTTTGGATGCTTCAAACGATATGGCACATAAAGAGACATTGGAGTTATTGGATGATAACGCGGTCATTTTGATTAATAAAATAGATGCGATTGAAACAGATATTGATTTGTTTCACGTGAAACAGGATGTGCCAAGCTTTAAAATCTCCATTACGCAGAACCTAAATATCGAGGACTTTCTTGATAATTTAACTAAAATCATTGCTCAGCGTTTCCATGTTTCACGTGAAACACCAAATTTAACGCGTAACCGTCATCGACAACATTTGAATGAATGCGTGTCTTCTATCGAAACTGCCCTCACCCAATCACAGCCAGAATTGATGGCGCAAGATTTACGTTTCGCCGTGAATGCGCTTGGCCGTATTACAGGACGTGTTGATGTTGAAGATTTACTGGACGTAATTTTTAAAGATTTTTGCATCGGTAAGTAAACATCCTTGAGCTGTTTCTAAAATTATATCATTTTTGCCGCCCCTGTTTACTTTTCCAGTTCTTATTGTTCCTTTTCTGTGCTTTTCTTGCCTTTCCCGCGCCGACTGGTGTCTACTCAGAAACACCCTATAATAAAAAGACTCGCATTTCTGGCATAAAAATTATATAAAATGCTCTATGGTTGAGAGTTTACAAAAGGATTTTGACGTAATTGTAATTGGTGGAGGGCACGCAGGATGCGAGGCCGCGGCAGCTTCTGCGCGGATGGGCGCTAAAACAGCTCTCCTCACTCATCGCCTTGATACAATCGGCGTCATGTCATGTAATCCTGCGATTGGTGGGCTGGGTAAAGGTCACTTGGTACGTGAGATTGATGCGCTTGATGGCATCATGGCAAAAATTATTGATCAGGCAGGTATTCAATTTAGAATGCTAAACGCTTCAAAAGGCCCTGCGGTACGTGGGCCTCGCGCACAAGCGGATAGAAAATTATATCGCGAAGCCATGCAATCTCTTTTATCAGATTACCCGAATTTGACGCTTTTAGAGGGCGGCGCGGAAGATTTAATCATTGAAAATAATGAAGTGCGCGGTGTTATTTCAGGTGATGAAAAGACGTACAGTTGTGGGCGTGTCATCCTCACAACAGGCACATTTTTGCGCGGTCTTATCCATCGCGGCGAAGAGAAAATTCCGGCAGGGCGTGTAGGTGAAAAACCTACTATTAAACTCGCTGAAACCCTTGAGGAGTTGGGTTTTCCATTGAATAGGCTTAAAACGGGGACGCCCGCTAGATTGGATGGCCGCACCATCAATTGGGACATTTTAGACGTGCAGCCACCCGATGAAAACCCTAAACCTTTCTCGTATTTAAATGACAAAATAACTGTGCCACAAATCAATTGCCACATTACCTATACCAACGAAAAAACGCATAAACTTATTCGCGACAATTTACATCGCGCGCCCATGTATTCTGGTCAAATTGATGGCGAGGGGCCGCGCTATTGTCCGTCTATCGAAGATAAGGTTGTGCGTTTTGCTGATAAAGATCGCCACCAAATTTTCTTGGAACCTGAAGGTTTGGATGACAATACTGTTTACCCCAATGGTATATCGAATGCGTTGCCCATTGATGTGCAGATGGAATTGTTAGAGACAATCAAAGGTCTTGAAAAGGTGAAGGTTATTGAGTGGGCGTATGCCATTGAATATGATTATTGCGATCCGCGGGATTTGAAAAATACCTTGGAGTCAAAACGATTAAACGGTCTATATTTGGCAGGGCAAATTAACGGTACGACGGGTTATGAAGAAGCCGCGGCGCAAGGATTGATGGCAGGATTGAACGCCGCGCTTGCTGTGAAGCGCCCATTGGATAAACCTTTCGTGTTGGATCGCGCTGATGCTTATATTGGAGTCATGATTGATGATTTGATTTCACGCGGTGCGCCAGAACCCTATCGTATGTTCACCAGTCGTGCGGAATACCGCCTATTCTTACGCTCAGATAATGCAGATCAACGCCTTACTGATAAGGGAATTGAAATCGGTTGTGTAGATGTTTCACGTGAAACAACTTGGTTATCCAAGAAGGAGAAGCTTGCTGTTGCCCGTAAAATTGTAAAAGAAAAGAACTGCACGCCAAATATTCTTGTCGATTTAGGATATGAGATTAACCAAGATGGGCGCAGACGGAGCGCATTTGAGCTATTGCGCTATCCCAATATGGGCTGGGTAGATTTAATTCAAATATGGCCCGAGTTTGAAGAGATTGATGATGAAGTTAAGGAGCAGATAGAAATTGATGCCCTTTATTCTGGATATTTGGATCGTCAGCAATCAGAAATTGATGCGTTTAGAAAAGATGAAGCTTTGTTATTACCTAAGTCTATTAATTATGCTTCTATCGGTGGATTATCAAATGAAGTGCGTGAGAAACTTGAGTTGGTGCAACCTGAAACTTTGGGCGCGGCGTCGCGTATTCCTGGGGTTACGCCCGCCGCTATAACGGCATTATTGCGCCATGTTAGAAAACGAGCGGCATAATCATGAGTGACGTTATTCAAGAAAAATTAAATACATATCAAGCGTTGCTTCATAAATGGCAACCTAAGATTAATCTTATTAGTAATAATACCCTAGAAACGTCATGGGATAGGCATTTCAAAGATTCGATGCAAGTTGAAAAATTATTACCGATCGATACAAAAGCTGTGTTTGATTTAGGCAGCGGGGGTGGTTTTCCCGGCCTTGTTTTGGCGATTATGCGCCCTGATATAAAATTTACTTTGGTTGAATCAGATCAAAAAAAATGTAGTTTTTTAAAAACTGTTTCACGTGAAACACAGACGCCTGTCACGGTACAAAATTTGCGCATTGAAGCCTTTGATAGTGACATTGTGCCTGATGTTGTTATGGCGCGCGCGTTGGCGTCTTTGCCTAAATTATTTGATTATACGCATAAGTGGATTGAGCATAATAAAGATATTACTTTAATCTTCCCAAAAGGTGAAAAAGCTGATGAAGAATTGTCTCTTTTAAGCCAAAATTGGCAATATGAGTGCCGTACGCATGTGAGTGAAACGGACGCAAATGCAAAAATTTTAATCTTTTCAAATATTTGTCGCTTGTGAGTAAGGTTGTGAACGAGCATATTTGGCTTGATTGCGCCTCATATATATAGTTAAGTGAGACATACATGACAAACTTACAGACAGATATATCATCTAAAACGCCACGTATTTTAGCAGTCGCAAACCAAAAAGGCGGCGTGGGTAAAACGACGACATCTGTGAACTTGGCCACCGCCTTAAGCGCTATTGGGCAGAAAGTTTTGTTGGTTGATCTTGACCCACAAGGCAATGCCAGCACGGGTTTGGGGATTAAACGCGCAGGACTTAAAAATAGTACGTATGACGTTTTATTTGATGATGCGACCGTTGAAGACACCGCGCAAAAGACACGCGTTCCTAACCTGTACGTGCTTCCCTCTTCTATTCATCTATCTGGTGCAGAAATTGAGCTGGTGAATGAAGAAAATCGTGAATTTCGCCTTTCTGACACGTTACGTGCTGCCACGGGGTATGATTATATCATTATTGATTGCCCCCCATCTCTTAGCTTATTAACGCTAAATGCTTTAATTGCGGCGCATAGTGTTGTGGTGCCGTTACAATGTGAATTTTTCGCCCTTGAAGGTTTGAGCCATTTAGTGAAAACGATTGATCGTGTTAAGGCCAACTTTAATGACGAGCTGGATATTCATGGCGTCGTGCTTACTATGTTTGATAAGCGTAATAATTTATCTCAGCAAGTGGCCGATGATGTGCGCAGTTATTTTGGCGATAAGGTTTATAAAAGCGTTATCCCACGCAACGTCAGATTATCCGAAGCGCCATCACACGGCTTGCCCGCGATTATATATGATATGACCTGCCCTGGTGCGGCGGCGTATATTAGTTTGGCGAAAGAAGTTTTAAATCGCGAAGAAAAATTAACTGGTAATCACCATCTTATAAAACGAAAAATATCATAAACTTTTATTTTAAACGTCATAATTTAAATA
>CALDHI010000081.1 GCA_937941545.1 uncultured Alphaproteobacteria bacterium | reverse complement strand
CCACTAATGCTCTCTGCATTAAAAATCAGCTCAACTGTTCTTTCAGGGAATGGACCACTGGTATTAATGGAATCATCATTTGGTACATCAACATACTGATCAACACCGTCAAAAGTTGCGGCCAAACCACCAGCACCATAGAAAAGAATTTCATCTGTTTGCCCAACACCATTTGTATAGACTCCATCTCCACCCGCGCCCAATGTTCCAAGGTTTGTCGCGTTTGTAAGATCTGAATCATTAAGACGAAAATATCCGACTGGGGCGTCAGCCAAAATTGTATTGGTTAAATTTGAATCTGTTTTTTCTAACGCTTCTTTAGCTTCTAAAGCTTTTAACTCCGCCAAGTTCAACAGATTTTCAATCGTTTCAATACCCGTAGTCGCTTGCTGGATAGTACGAAGCCCTATGCTCATACCATCAAGCAAACGATCATAGTTTTTTGCTGTGTTTTGTAAATTTGCCGATTTAAAAAAGTTCGTTGGCTGATCTAAAACCGAATTTACACGCTTACCAGTCGATAGACGCAATGAAGTACGGTCCACGTCTTCACGTGCCCGTTGTATGCTTGTCAGCGTGCTTTTAACTGTCGCACCAACTACTATGTCATTTACCATTCATGCCTTCCTGCAAGTCTAAGGTAAATATGCAAGCTTTATGCCAAAAAATAGGGATTACTTCCGTATGTCTTAAGGCATAGAGTTTCGATAGCTTACATATAAATTAAGCTTCATAATATATATTACAGTAAAATCATTAAAAAAGCGTGTAGATTATTCTAAGCTATAGCCTTAGGGGTTCAGCCGCCTCATTTTTCAAAGAATCAACACCATCCATAAGATAAAATTCAACCGATTCACGTCCCTGCCAATTATTAATTTGAAATTGCCCAACAAGATGAAAATTTGTATTCCTTGCGTTTTTAAGCAGCATTTCGCCCAAAGGCGTGCCAACACCGCCAAATAACATGGCTTTCATCCGCCCACCTGCATTGGCATCACTTAAGATCATACGTATGTGTTTATCTTTTAAAACGTCAACTTGGCTCACTTTTGTATCGGACAGAACGAATATAGGTTCAGGATTGCCCATCCCAAACGGCCCTACATTGTGATTAAGCATCTTGATAAATTCAGGCTTCGCCCCCGCAATTGTTGCGATACCATCTATCTCTAAGGAAACTTCTTCAGTCGCCTCATCTTTATGCTCTGCTATGTATTCACCAATGAAGAGTCTAAACTCATCCAGTTTGTCAGGCATCACGGTAAATCCGCCTGCCATAGCATGACCGCCCCCTTTAACAAGAACGCCCGCGTTACGCGCCGCAATGAAAATATCTGACATATTAACACCCGCAACGGAACGACCAGACCCACGCCCCTCAAGAACACCGTCTTTATTTTCAACATAAGTCACAACAATCGCTGGCTTATCATATCTATCTTTCAATCGCCCAGCCACCAGACCGCTCAACCCAGAATGAAAACTTTCATCATCCACCAGAATAAAATCTGCATGCTCCGTTTTTAGAAATTCAACTTTATTAAGCGCAAGCTCCATCATGTTACTTTGAATTTTCTTGCGCTCTTGATTACATTCTTCCAAAGCGTATGCAATAGATTGCGCCTCCTCTGGATCATCGGAGCTTAATAACTTTGCGCCCAAATCAGAACGATGAACGCGCGATCCTGCATTAATGCGAGGGCCTAAATTCCATCCTGCATCTTTGGGCGTTGGTGCATTTTCAATTCGGCTCACCTGACACAGCGCATCAATGCCTTTGTTATTCTGCGCCGCCATTTGGCCAAAGCCAACCTTTACAAACAAGCGGTTCACGCCCTTTAACGGCACCATGTCACATATCGTCCCCAGCGCCACTAAATCCATCCATGATTTTAAGGGCGCTTCCGTCTTATCGCTGGACTTAAAATATCCCTTATCGCGCAACGTGCTATTGATGGCAACGCACGCTAAAAAACAAACGCCACACGCCGCTAGCATTTCTAAACCAGATTCATCATCTTTACGTTTAGGATTAATAAGATGGGCCACTTTGGGCAAAGCCTCTTCAGCTTCATGATGGTCAAACACCGCAACGCGCAACCCCATATCATGCGCCGCCTGCAACGGTTCAAACGCGGTTGTCCCACAATCGGCCATAATAATAAATTCAGCGCCAGCGTCTTTTAAGCTTTGCATGGCCGCAACATTAGGGCCATAACCTTCCGTTAATCTATCAGGAATATAGACAGGAGGATCAATGTCAAAATGACGCAAAAACCGCGTTAAAATCGCCGCCGACGTTGCGCCATCCACATCAAAATCTGCAAAGATACCAATGGGCGTTTTATTAATAATCGCGTCCGCGCACTCATCCGCAAAGTCACGCATACCGATAAAAGAAAAAGGATCAGGGAAATGATCGCGCAAAGTTGGATTTAAAAATTCTTCTAGCGTTTCTGGTGTGACACCCCGTTGCACCAACATACGTGCCACAAATTCAGGCAAACCATGATTTTGGCATAGACGCGTTATAACGTCCTCATCTGCGCTCGCAAAATTCCAACGCTTCTCCCCTAGAGAATTACGTCCGTTCAGAATTTTTGCGCCCAAATCACTCATAATATTTTATATATTTTATATAGTTTATTCAACCTATTCGTCTGCGGCCTCGAAGCCCGTTTTGCGATCAAAGTTATGATAGGATTCAATACGGCGCACCGTACCTGATTTTGACCGCATTACAATAGAATGCGTCTTCGCGCCACCCTTATGACGCTTAACACCTGGCATCATCGGGCCATTGGTAACACCTGTTGCGGCAAACATAACATTGTCAGGTTTGGCCAAATCATCCGTTGTATAAATTTTATTAAAATCTGTAATGCCCCATTTTGTGGCACGCGCTTTTTCTTCGTCATTACGAAACACCAAACGCCCCAACATATGACCGCCAACACATTGAAGCGCCGCCGCAGATAACACACCTTCTGGTGCGCCGCCCGTACCAACAAATAAGTCTATACCTGTTTCTTGTGCCTCACTGGCCGCGACAATCGCACTTACATCACCATCTTGGATAAGGGAAATACGCGCCCCCGCTTCACGGATTTGCGCAATAATTTTATCATGACGCGGACGATCCATGACACACACCATGATGTCGGCAATTTTTCTATCCGTCGCACTGGCAATCTTTTTCAACACATCGCCCATCGGCGCATCAAGGTCTAACACATCCGCAGGGATATCACGCCCCACCGCCATCTTTTCCATGTACGTATCAGGGGCATTTAAAAAACCATCTTTGTCTGTCATCGCTAAAACAGTAATCGCATTCAAGCCACCTTTAGCCGTAATCGTTGTGCCCTCTAACGGGTCAAGCGCAATATCAACTTGCGGCCCGCCTGCGCCAACCTCTTCACCAATATAAAGCATCGGCGCTTCGTCGCGCTCGCCCTCACCGATCACCACACGACCCGAAATCGCCAACGTATCAAACGCCGCGCGCATCGCATCCACCGCTAATTTATCTGCAAATTTTTCATCGCCCATGCCAACCGCGCGTGATGCCGCCAGCGCCGCCGCTTCTGTCACACGAACCGCTTCGAGCGCTAAGTTACGATCCATTAAATCTTTTGCAATCATGTCTTGATTGTCTTGCATCGTAATAATACTCATGGGGTATTTCCTTTATATGTTTTCAATACGAATAAGCGTGGGGGAATCCAACACATTCGATAAATTAGCCAAAGAACCAACGGCCTGTTTTATACTTTTGTACGATGCAACATGCGTCACAATCACAATATTTTTTGACCCATCTTGTTCATGTCCTTTTTGAATAAGACTATCCATCGAGACATTATTTTCTTTGAGGCAAGACGTAATATCGGATACCACGCCCACTTCATCTTTTACGTGACAGTTAATGTAACACGCGCAGGTTAAATTTTCTGGTCCTTGCCATTGCGCGGTATTGAGTTGATTTGTTGGCACGCCGAACACGGGAACAAAGTTGCCTTTTGCCAAGTCTACCAGGTCAGATAAAACTGAGGATGCCGTCGGGCCTTCGCCTGCACCGCGTCCTTCCATCATTGTTTTATCAACAAAATCGCCTTGCGTTTGAACCGCATTAAACACGCCCTCTACCCCTGAAATTGCACTTGATTTAGGCACAAGGCACGGCGCCATCGCTTGGATATAATCCACGCCTTCTTGACGCGCCATACCAATCAATTTTATCCGATATCCCAATTCATCGGCGATTTTAATATCTTTTAATGTCAGACGCGTTATCCCTTGGATATCAAGCGAGGCAAAATCTGGTTTCACCCCAAAGGCCATCGCGCCTAATAACGCTAGCTTATGCGCCGCATCAATGCCTTCAATATCAAACGCAGGATCAGCTTCCGCATAGCCCTGCTCTTGCGCTTCACTCAGAACATCATTGAAGTCACGCTCGCCCTCGCGCATTTCGGTTAGAATATAATTACACGTCCCATTTAAAATACCATAGACGCTGGTGATATTATTTCCTGCAATCCCTTCACGGATAGATTTAACAATAGGAATCCCGCCCGCAATCGCGGCCTCAAAAGCAATCGTAACATTGTGCTTTTCCGCAAGTTGCGCCAACTCATATCCATGATGCGCTAACAATGCTTTATTGGCTGTCACAACATGCTTGTTGTTCTTCAGCGCTTCCTCGACAAATTCTTTTGTTTGCCCTTCTGATCCACCAATCATTTCAACAATAACATCAAGGCGTGTATCTTGTGCCATTGCGGTTAAGCTATCTGCCCACTCATACGTCGATAAATCAACATCGCGATCTTTGTTTTTATTGCCCGCAATAACAGAAATTATTTTAATCTCACGCCCGCAACGCGCAGAGATAAGGGCGGCATTTTGTTGCAACATTTTAACAACGCCCGCGCCAACTGTCCCTAAGCCTGCAATACCAATATTGAGAGGAGATTGTGATTCACTCATAACTTTATTGTCCGCCTATATTCACATCAACGCGCCTGTCATAGGCATTATCACCAGAAGCCTTTGTTGCACCCCAACTCACCGTTTTGATTTTTTCACCCGGCACACCTTTGGCAATCAACGCCTTGGATACTTTTTCTGAACGTTTCATAGATTGGCGCAAGTTAATGATATGCGCTTCGGTTGTGTTCTTGCCTGCTTGGGTTGGTCGGCTGGCATAGCCTTCAACGGCGATATAATCTACAGGCGCAAATTTTGCTTCTTCTGCCATAGTTGAGAGTTTACGCATATCACCTGCTCCTAAACGGGAAGAACCATGTTTAAAGAATATCTGATTACCCGCACGCGCCTGTGACACACGCCCAGAAGTATCATTCCCAGCAACAGAATTATTATAAGGTGCGCCCACCCCCGCGCGTGCAAAATCAAATCCTGTTTGCACTTCTTGTCCCTCAAAATCATATATGGTGACGCTTTTATCACTCGCGAAACGTCCTTGCGCTTGACCTGCCCCTGCCATGATGGGGTTAATTTGAACAGAATCATTTCTGGCGGGCGCATTTCGCGTCATAGGCGATGGCGGTGTGCCATAGTTATTGGCATTGAACGGACGTTGCGGTGCACCGCGTGTGTACCCTGCAATCGGTTCTAAATCAAATATCTCTACGCTGTTTTCTTCAATCGCGCCGACACTCACAGGTATCGCGGATTGACGTGAAGGATTTTGAACCGGCAGCGACGTAACGGCTGGCGGCATTGAACTTTCCGCAGCTTGCTGCGCTTCACCCGCGTTCGTAGAAAACAAATCATGATTAGAGGGTTTAAAATTGCTTGGATGAAGGCGTCCACAAGCAGATAAACTCAGCAATGCCAGCGCACACAACATAACATTAAATTTCACCTGTAATTTCAATCCACTAACCATTGGTCAATCCCTAATAACGATTTATTGCATCCTGCGCTATTGAGGGGTAAAATTCAAGCAATTGGCATCGAATTTTATGGATTATCCCTGATTTTTGTACTCTTTGGATAAACGCACGTAATTATCGGAAGATATCGTAAAGAATGCCTGCTCTTCCTCGCTTAAGTCCCGCATATAACGCGCAGGGTTTCCACCCCATAACTGTCCCGATTTAACGACCTTATGGGGTGGAACAAGCGCGCCCGCCGCTACCATTGCGCCCTCTTCGATTACCGCCTCATCCAACACAATCGCCCCCATACCAATCAGTGATTTATCATGAACCGTGCAAGCGTGCAAAATCGCCCCATGTCCCACGGTGACATCATCACCGATATACGTACCAGACAGGTTGCGCGTCACATGCACCACGGCATTATCTTGAATATTAGTGCGCGCACCGATACGAATTTCATGCACATCACCGCGCATTTGCACTCCAAACCAAACGGAGCTGTCTGCGCCAATTTCGATATCCCCCGCCACAACAGAATTATCAGCAATCCACGCAGTGTCATGGATTGTAGGGAGGATATTTTTATAGGGTAAAACAGCCATTAATAAGGTATGGGGAATTGACGGTAAACCTTATCAATATCAGCCATCACTTCATCAGACAGCTCAATATCAAACGCATTAATATCCGTTTTCAACTGCTCCATTGTCGTGGCACCGATAATTGTAGAGGTCACAAAATTCTGCATATCAACAAATTTAATCGCCATTTGACACACATCCAGATTATGTTTTTTAGCGACTTCCATATAAGCTTTAATAACCTTCCTCGAATCTTCCGTATCTCTAAAAAGAACACGATCATCGAAAGTCCATCTGGATCCCTTCGGCTTTTCACCACCTAGATACTTGCCACTTAGCATTCCTCCTGCCAATGGTGACCATGGTAAGTAAGCCACTTTTTCATGCACGCAAACTTCCGTCAAATAAGGATCATCCGTCCTATCCGTTAGATTAAATTCATTTTGAATAGACTCAACTCGCGGCATATTATGTTTTTTTGACAACTCATTATACTTCATAATTCCCCAAGCAGTATCATCTGATAAACCAAAATGCTTTATTTTTCCTGCCTTTTGAATTTCATCAATAGTGGCAAGAATATCTAGAAAATTATCTTCCATCTCTTGGCTATCATTAGAAGTAGAATCGATCACACCTGCTTGATTACCTCTACCTAAATGTGGAAAAGGTCTATTGGGCCAATGAAGTTGATATAGGTCAATATAATCTGTTTGCAATCGCTTTAAAGAACCATCTATCGCTTCATGAATACTCTTACTAGTTAACGGATCTCCATCCCTAATCCAAGCGCACCCACCACCTGCAACTTTACTTGCCAAAATAACTTTGTCTCGATTACCTGTTTTTTTAAACCACGTCCCAATAATATCTTCCGTCTTGCCATACGTTTCAGGTAATGGCGGAACAGCATATATTTCAGCCGTATCAAAGAAATTAATTCCGCGCTCGACCGCGTAATCCATTTGTTCATGCCCTTCGGCCTCAGTGTTTTGCCGTCCCCATGTCATCGTGCCCAAACAAACGCGCGACACGTCCAACCCTGTTTTACCCAATTTCGAATATTTCATTGTACTTCCTCTAATAAAAAAATGTAATTTCGAGCATAGCGAGAATGCCCTCATAATCAAGAGAAAACCCTATGTTAAGTATCGTCATTGCGAGGAAGTCTTTTAAGGCGGATGCCCCAATAAATTGAAGCTCCCTCGCAATGACGGAAACAAAAAAGCCCCTTCAAATGAATGAACAGGCTTTTTTTGAATTTCTATAGAAAAAATTAGAGAGCCAGTTGAGGCACTAGACCTTGTGGTGTATTCATCGCGTTGTCAAACCAAGAAGGGATATCTTCAATCGCTTCGGGCGCACTGTCTTTAATAGCATTAAATTGACCTATAGATATATCTGGACGTTGCTCCGTCAGTGCCTCAAGGTAATGATCACGAACAGAATCAATAATTGACCTTGCCTGATGAGCATCAACAACATGCGTCTCTCCCTTGCCATCCACAAAAGAAAAAGCATCTTGGAAATTTTCAGGATGTTGTGTTGCCGTACAATTTTTTACTTTAACCCACTCACACCCCTTAATTGAATTTTCAGCAGGAGGTACATTAATATCTGGCTGTTGTTTAAGGCTCACACGATATGTTGTTGTATCTTGAAAGACAAAGTTGCCCTGATTCCCCATAGGGCCATGTTGCATTCCATCTGCTGTTTTCAACTCAACCTTAATTGGAACAACGGCCATGCCTTCAAGATTTAAACCAACTTCTTCTTGTGCTTCCTGTATTGCTGTATGCAAATCACTAAGGGCTACGTCTTGCGAGAATGAATAATTATCATGCGCAAAATCACGAACCTTATCAATATCCGTCTCAAGGTCTGGGCCGTTTCTCATCCCCTCAATCAGATTCCATTGAACATAATCACGATGGAATTTTTTTTCTTTGAGCAGGAGGAAACACAAGTCTCCGTCTGCATCGGGCGCCATGATACACAACCTAGCCCCTGATTTTAAACCACGGTAGGCGTCCACGTTTAGCCCATCCACGTTAAAGCCATATACAGGACTAACCTGCCTAAACTTAGCATACGCTCTAAGTGCAGTACCTAATACTTTTTCAGCTGCTTTTTGAAAAACTGATTTAAGTTCATTCGTGATGGTTTCTGTATCCATAGGCATGAAAATAGCAAAAAACTTTAATTATGTCAATTTATTTTCATCATTAAAAAAAAGTCCCCTCAAATGAATGAGAGGACTTTTTAAAATTCTTATATAAAAATAGATATTAACGCTTAGCCCACTGCTTGGAACGACGCGCTTTATGCTTACCAATTTTCTTACGCTCAACAACACGTGCATCACGTGTCAGCATACCGGCCTTCTTAAGGGCTGGACGAAGATCTGGCTCCATATTTTCTAAAGCACGAGAAATACCATGACGCACAGCGCCCGCTTGACCTGTTTGACCGCCACCTTTAACTGTCGCAACAACGTCATAAACATTAACACGCTCGGCAATTAAGAAAGGCTGGTTCAACACAAGAAGGTGTGTTTGACGACCAAAATAATCATCTTGAACTTTACCATTAATAATCACTTGGCCTTTTCCTTTTTTAAGCCAAACACGTGCCACAGAAGCTTTACGACGGCCTGTTGCATAGGCACGTCCCAATTTATCCATCTTAGGCACTTTTTTCTCAGCTTTAACTTCAGTCGCATCCGCTGTTATTTCAGTTGCAGCCAAATCTGTTGCTGCGCCCAAATCTTTAAGGTCTTTTACTGTTTCGCTCATGTCTAATCTCTCTTATTCTTTGGGTTCATAGCGGCAACATCCAAAACTTCTGGATTTTGCGCTTCATGAGGGTGTTCCGCCCCAGGATATACACGAAGATTGCTCATCACTTGGCGACCTAATGGGCCAGACGGCACCATACGCTCAATCGCTTTATGAACAACACGCTCAGGGAATTTACCATCAAGGATTTCACCTTTAGAGCGTTGCTTTATTCCACCTGGATAACCAGTATGCCAGTAGAAGATATCGCCGTTACGCTTGTTTCCTGTCAAACGCACGTCTTTTGCATTGATAACGATAACATTATCGCCACAATCCATGTGCGGTGTGAAAGTTGGTTTATGCTTACCGCGCAAACGCGATGCAATAACAGACGCCAAACGCCCCAATACAACATCTTTTGCATCAACAATAAGCCATTTCTTATCAGCTTCGGAAGCCTTCATAGAATAGGTTTTCATTTTTGTTTTCCTTATAAAAACTATATTTAAAAGTAATCTTGAGCGTTTTATGCAACATAAACACACACCAGTCAAGAAAAAACGTGCAAAAACAACACTGTAAACCAAAGGTATTATATTACCGCAAACTCACCTGTGACTAAAAACACTTTATATATTTGGTCACTCTGTCTTTATTGCTATATAAGAACATAATAAATTATAGAGTTACCGTAAAATATGCGTTTTTCCTTAGCCCACTTTAAACCAACCCTTGCTGCCAGTGTCATTGCTTGCATCATGATTGGGATGCTTGCACCGCGGTTACTAGCATTTTTGCCCGCTTTACTGGGCCTTATTTTTCTGGTGCATCAATGGGGGCACGCAAAACAATTCCATTTATCATTTTTAACGAAAAAAGTGGTTTTCCTTACTGTCGCCTTTGGTTTAATGCTCGCTTCTTCGCAATGGTCACCAGAGCCCTCTTTTTCAATAGAGCGGTTTTATAAGATCATACTTCTGAGTATTCCCTCTTTTATATTACTATCACTTATCAAAGAGACCAAACTACCCAGAGACAAAACATACATAAAGGCGACTATTGGAATATTTATTTCCTCCTGCCTCTTTCTTGTTTTTGAAGAAAATAGTGGGCATTTTTTTAACAAGGCAATTACCTCACGCGAGACAAATTACGCTCAGCTCAATCGAAACTTTGTTATCTTCTCTTTCTTAGCCATCATTGCCTTGTTTAGTGCCACGCGCTTTATTGGCAACATTAAATGGAAATGGGCGATGGGAACAACCCTCGCCACTCTCAGCTTCCTAACCTTATATTTCAGTGAAAGCCAAACGGCACAATTAAACTTTCTTTGCGGGCTGTTCTTCTTATTTATATTCCCCATAAAAAGCAAAATCATTGGAAAGTTGTTCTTTGGTTTTATTATTATTTTAACCTTAACCATGCCTGTCACTCTGCCTAAAACGACGGACTTCATCAACACAGCAATCTCTCAAGAGACCTTAAGAAGCGGTATTATTCAAAAAGCCAGCACCAAAGCGCGATTTACTGTTTGGGAATCAACCGTTATTGAAATAAAGAAAAAGCCGTTATTGGGACATGGATTAGAAGCGCAACGCTTCATGAAAACAGAACATCTTAAAAATCATTTCAAAAAAGTCGAAAATCCAAAAGCTTTACATGCTCACAATGCCATCTTACAAATTTGGGTAGAGTTTGGATTAGCAGGAATCCTACTGGCTATCCTCTTCTTAATATTTATTTATCGCAAAATTTACCGAGAAGAAAACTTAGACGTTCGAAGATTATATTTAACTCTCTTCGCCATTAGCTTTTGTTCCACAATGACGGGTTTTGGTATTTGGCAAGGATGGCAACTAGGGCAAATATTTATCTTTACGGCGCTCGCTATAATGATAGGCAACACCCTGAAACATAAAAGCGCTCAATCATAAAATATAAGTGTCTTTAACCATGTCCCGCACTTCAAGCGTTACAGCGCAGTTCGGGTATGATGATTGAACCGCTTCTTTCACAACATCATGAACCGCGCGTGCGTATTGTTGCTTTAACTCAACAGAGCGCCCCTCAAGCAATAATAAGGTCATATGTACCATCTGTCCTTCATTGACGTTTGCTTCCCCAACAACGCTATGCGTAATTTCAATAGCGCGTGTTTTAAGGCGCGCCTTATCAAGGCCCTGCCCCACAAGGGCGTCATGGGCAGATTGAGTTAGGTTTGGCACATCAACATTATCGGTAATATTCTTTGTGTATTCTAAGATTAAATGAGGCATAAAAAATCCTGCTTTCTTGTGATATTTGAAAGCAGGATTTTATCGTATAATATTTTTTTGTCTATGTATTTTACATTACAAAGCTTGCGATGCTTCGCATGTTCCATTACGCAATGAATTATAAAGCGAGATTTGCGAGTCCCACATCACGATGTCATCGAAATATTCTGTGGTATCATTAGAGACGACTTTGCGTGATGTTCTATAACGATTATCGTCTATGAAATTAATTTGCTCTGACTCATTTTCATCTGCTGGTAAAAGTGCATTAATTTGATTTGCTGTGCTATCGCCTAAATACGCGCCCTCACCATTAGCACCATGACTAATCAAAACATAAGCGGGCGCTTCAAAATCTTGCGCCACTTCTGTACTTGCTGCGTGCATATTAGTCGTTGATTCAAAAGCCCCCCCAGCAGAGGCACCACCACGGCTATTTAAAATTCGCGTCCCCCCTTCATCTTCACCAATTAAATCTGTATCGACAGGTGTTCCAGTTGAGCCATATGTTATATCACTAAACGCGATAGAGCTGTGTGTTGCATTCACCTTCAGACGATCAATAATCAAATCATCAATCGTTAACCCGGCTGCCGTTAACTTTGCTTCCAATGACGCCTTACTACTATCAAATAATGCCTCAGACCTTGTTGCATAGTACTCTGTTGTTTTACCACTTAAATCACGATTCTGATCTAGCATCCACTTTTGTGCTGGCGTATTCGCATTCATCAAACTGTCTTGATCGCTCTCTCCTTTGAAGATATCTACAGAGATTGGCATTAAACCAATTCCATATGAGGTGTTTTCTAAATCTGGAAGGGCGGCAACAAATCTTACTGTATCAATTTTAGTGATTTCATTTGGGGTATCCGGGTCATCATCATGATCAATGGACGCAGATACATCCATCGCAATTTCAACGGGCGCATTATTATTATTTTCACCAATGTCACTCATGTTCATCGTAAATTCTTTAATTTTTACATTCTCTGTCACAACGTCGAATACTGCAGCATTACGCCAAAATTTTCCTGAATGAGAATTTGTTGTCTTGGCTCCAAAGCCCGTCCATGCATGAAGTGCACCATCATTTGCAACGTGATCACCGATATCATCATTATAATCAAACGTCTGATTTGATGACCATTCTTCTACAAAATCTATATATTCATTGTAAGTATAGTTTTGATAAAAATTTTGCTTGTTCGAATTTTTTGCCCATTCCCATAAAGCAACATGATCCATACCTTCCATCGTCATAATAATCTCATTTTGTGGCACGCCATTTTCATCGGCTAAATCGGCCACTTTTTTTCCATTATGAACAGCTTGGTCTTCTGCGTTAAAAGTACTTCCTCCACCATCACTCACATTTGACGGACAGCAAAAACGTGCTTTGAAAATATTCTGGCTAATCGTTTTTGTATCACCAGGGTTTGTCCCTATCTGTTGTAACGTTCCATCATTATCTCTGTAAGAAGCCACACTATCATCAACCCATGCTTGCGTACGGCATATTTCATGCACATATGAGGCACCATCATCTTCTTTACCAACCAACAAAACATTCGCGCCACCAACACCGTCAACAGGATCAAAATCATTTTCTGTTACCACACGCGCAAAATCGGGACTAATTTTATACGTTAGAAAATTCCCCCACTCATCTTTCGCATAATCTTGCGTTAAGCCTAATTCTTTAAACGGTAGAATACCCATATTACGATTACAGTTACCCGCCGCTACATTGACATCTTCTTGACCCAAAAAACTGACCGCCGCCGCAGGGTCCGAGGGACAAGGTACACGATATTTGCGATGTGCATACGCCGCCAAGGAAGTTTTTACATCTTCCATTTTCGTTTGCGTTGAGGTCTCAAAATAAAAATTATTGGGTTTTGACTCCCGTGTAATAGAAGCCACAAAAAACGTAAACAACACCAAAATCACAGGAATAGTGAACATGATAAAACCCGCTTCCGAATGTCGATTTTTTGTGTATACGCCGCTTTTTACATTAAACATTATAGTCGCCCCATTAAAGTTACAGCTTAAATTATTACAATTTAAGTCACTATCCCTCCAATTTTACTACCAATATGTTAACTTCAGGTTAATATAATGAAGGTTATAAGCGCTAATTATAAATGCTCACAGGAATTTCCACCAGAAAGAGCATAAACTTCATCTTGAGTGTAAAACTTGGTAATATCATCATAATTATTACCCACCCCTTCTGAAAATTCAGACTCTACATGGATAATATTATCCTGCGCTACTGTCGCCATTTCTGCCACATTACCTGCAATAACAGGGGATTGTGTGCCATCTGCTTGATAGGCTCCCGCTCCGTTTGCACCATGACTCACAATAGCCACGGCGACCGTGGTCACATTCAAATCTCTATTGGCTAAATTTGCGTTCGGCCCCGCTGCCCTCGTCGTCGTCAAAGCGCCAACGCTATCACGAACTTGATCATAAAGAGGAACAGCTGGTATGCCTTGATTAACTACAACATCATCGGCGACGTTAAAATTAATAGGCGCGCAAAATTGAGATTTTGGCATCAGAGCATAATTACCTGTCGTATTATCACCCGCAACCAAATGCGCCAAACGACGATGGACAGTGTTCGGCACAACATTAAACCTGTTATCCGTCACGAAATCCCGTGACACAACATAAGTAAAGAAATTTCCATACGCATCTTTCGCATATTGTTCAGGCAACCCAAGCGTACGATACGGTACGATACCGTGTCGATCCGCAACAACCCCAAGACATCCCGCCACTCTTTCTACGCCGTAAAGTTCTCCCGCGGCAGGAGTAGAATCCGCAGGACAGGGCAGACGAAATCTGTTCTGCGTATAATTTGATAATGCCTTAGCAATAATATCAATGCGCTTGTTGTTTTGTAATAAGGAGTTTCGCTGACTATAACTGCTATAAAGTGGCATACTAACCGCAATCGCAAACCCCATGACCAAAATCACAAGCGCCAGTTCAACCAGAAAAACACCGCTTTCATTACGTCTTTTATTTATCACGGACTGCTGCATGATATACCTCCTATACGCCCCAAAATTTGCGAAGGACTCTCCCAAAAAACAATATCGTCAATCTCTTGCCTATCAAGACGTGTCGCGCCTGCACCAACAGGATTTAAAGGTGATACCCTATCGGAAGCAAAATAAACTGTATCGTCATTCGTGTTTTCTATCTCTGGCACACTTAATCCTGCGACAGGACCACGCACACCTGAACTTGTCTGATAGGCACCACCGCCATTTTGCCCATGACTTACTAACACATAAGCGGGGAACATTGGCGGCGCTGTAGACGTGTACCCAGCTCCTAATACACTTCCATCTAACTGAGCATAGCTTGGTGGCGTGTTAAGCCCAGGATCAATATACTCAGCGGAATTTGCCCCAACACTCGTTGAACCGTCATCCACTTGACGTGATAAATTGGGTAGGGGCTGATCATACGCTCCTCTAATTTCAACATCCCCATCTGTGCCATCTGGCCACGGTGCAACGCCCCATGTTCCACAACAAAAGGCAGCCTTCGCAGGATTAACAAAGTCATCCGTTATCCCATCAAAATCAACATCCGCATGCCAATAAGGGCGCGTCATACACCATTGGTTAATCTCCTGCGTTGCCGCCACGACAGGCGGAAGAGAGGATGTTGTTGATACATGATAGGTCAACATATTGCCAAAACGATCCAATGTCATTTTTTGTGGCAGCCCCAATGTCGCAAAAGGTAGCATCCCCACAGAAAGAGCGATTGTATCGCATTGACCAAAAACATTGCCGTTGCTTCCCCGCTCCATACCAAAATTTTCTGGCCCTGCCCCTGTTGGGTCTGCGGGGCAAGGAACGCGCATATGCTTTTGCGCATAAACCGCCATCGCATCTGCAATCACTTCCATATCAGCAAAGGTTTTCTTTTCAAAATTACGACGCAGTAAACTGGAGAATGCAACCGTCGCGAAGGCCACCAATAAAGATAGAATCAACATCGCGATTGTCATTTCAATCAACGTAAATCCTTTTTGTGTTTCTGTATTTTTTATATTTCTTATCATCTATAAATACCTTAAGGGGCCGAACAGCTGTCACGGCGCAGTCGCGCCATTAAATTACTTTGAGTTTGCCAAGATACGATATCATCATAATATTCAACACCGTTTGAACTATTATGCGGAATATCATAGACATTTTGGCTTACTACAGGATCATTGGCATTAACACGTTCAGAATCCCCACCTCCTGATTGGCGATTATTTGTCCCATCAATTAAGAAAGCACCAGATTCATTTTTCCCATGACTAATCAGGGCATAAACGGCCATATCCGTATGGCCAAAATTACCTGCCGCCGCGCCGCCGCCATAAATACGAGGATGATAAAAAGCCTGCGCACCAACACCAGTTGAAACAACATCTGCGGCATTATAATGATCAGCGATGTTAGGCGTACCAATTGTGCCCGTAGGCTCATACCAACCTGCACCATCCGGCGTGAACACTAAAGACGGCGTATTTGCCGGTGCAGGGGCAGAAAGCATTTGCGTTTCATCCCCCCTAGGTTGCGCACAACAAAACCTCGCTTTTTCAAGCGCAATATTACGCCCTCCTTGCAATATAATATTTGCGCCCGTTTGTTGCCTATTTACGCCCTCAATCCAATCTGTTGTTCTGCATTTCACATGTACGGGTATATCAACATTATACATATCTTGCGTAAAAACGGGGCTCACTTGATAGGTCATGAAATT
>CALDHI010000080.1 GCA_937941545.1 uncultured Alphaproteobacteria bacterium | reverse complement strand
ATATCTTTTTAATGATGGCGAAACATACACATTTATGAACACTGAAAACTATGAACAAGTCATTGTTCCTGTTGAAGTGATCGGCGATGGCGCGATTTTCTTACAAGATGGCATGATGGTCGCCGTTGAATCATATGAGGGTGAGCCTTTAGGCGTACAACTCCCTGACCAAGTGACAATGGAAGTGACCGAAGCCGAGCCAGTTGTAAAAGGACAAACCGCCACAACCTCCTATAAACCTGCCTTATTAGAAAATGGTGCCAAGGTTATGGTGCCACCCTTTATTGATGTAGGGACAAGAATTATCGTTAGAACAGAAGACTCAACATACGTAGAACGTGCAAAGGACTAATTACACATGGTTACTCAATCCCCTATTATTACCATTATGGTACGTGCGGCTGAAAAAGCAGGACGCGGTCTTACGCGTGACTTTGGTGAAATTGAAAATCTTCAAACTTCAAGAAAAGGCCCTGGTGATTTCGTAACGGCCGCAGATACTCGTGCCGAAGAAACCATCTTTGAAGAGTTAAACAAAGCCCGCCCAGGTTACTCTTTCCTTATGGAAGAAGGTGGCGTTGTGAAAGGCGTTGGCGATGCGGCAGAGAATAAATGGATTATTGATCCCCTTGATGGCACGCATAACTTTATGCATGGTATTCCACATTGGTGTGTGTCTATCGCGCTTGAAAGCAAGGGTAGAGTTGAAGCAGCAGTTATTTATGACCCAGTCAAAGAAGAGACTTTCGTGGCAGAACGTAGTGGTGGCGCATGGATTAATGGACGTAAGCGCCTTCGTGTGTCAAACCGCAGTGACCTTGAATCCTCAGCAATAGCCTTTGGCTCTGCGCATATGGATGGTGTGAAGCAAGGCGTTTTCATTCGTGAGCTGAATAATATTTCCTTACGTGCGCCGATGGTGCGCCGTTATGGCGCGGCGGCTTTGGATTTGTCTTACATTGCAGCGGGCCGTCTGGATGGTTATTGGGAGCGCGGCATTAAGCCATGGGATATAGCAGCAGGAACTCTGATTGTTAAAGAAGCTGGTGGCTTTGTCACCTCAATTGATGATGAACAAAACCCAATTTATAACAATCAAATTGTGTCAGGTAATCAGTCTATTCATACTTTCTTGCGCAAAAATTTACGCGAAACAGCAAAAAAAGCGGCTTAATGATTTTAAGGCTTATTTTAATCTCTATCTTGTTTCTTACCTTTCCCAACACAGGGAATGCACAGGATAACGACTTAGAGGGTTATACACCCCCGCCGATGTTTGGCGCGCCCAGAGTGGAGGAGCCAGCCTATGGCGGTAATGAGCCTGCAACTCAAACGCCTGCGCCTGTTAAGAAAACACAGCCTATAAAGGTTGCGCCTAAACAGCACACAAAAACCACCGCTAAACCTGTCATTATTGAAAAGATAGACAGTAAAGCGGTTAAGGTTCAGCCTTCCCCGAAACTTGTTCCCGCGAAACCTAATGTAAAAAAACAAGTTAAGCAAAAACCTGTTGCCCCTAAAGTCGTCATTCCTAAAAAAGCGCCACGCGTTCAACCTATCGTTGAAATATTGCAATATGCGCAAAAGCCTAAACCAGTTGAACAGGTAGCCCCTATTACAGACGCTATAAAAAGCAAGCCCAAGCCTGATGTTAAGCAAACACAGAGTTTAGAGCCCATTGATTATATTAATAAACAAAAAGCGACTTCTCAAGGCATCGTAAAAGGCCCTAAAACTATGCCTGCTATAAAGAAGCAAGGCGTTGAGTCAGAAGTTTTATTCGCACCAGAGGTTAAAAAGCCAAGCAACCTACTTGATCGCGTACAACAGACATTTAGCAAAAAGAAGAAAGTTGTTGAGATTGCGCCAGAAGATAAAATCCTTAAGCCTACCACTAATTATGATAGGCCTAAGTTCAACGTCATGGCCGATGGAAACCGTAAGCTAAATTTGATTTTTGCCCCCACAGATATGATATTAGGGAATGATAACGGCTATGCGGTTCAAGAACTGATTTTGCCTTTGTTAAAGGAAAATCAATCCATGCGCCTTCGCCTTGAGTCTTTTGCTAGCCCTCAAGAAGAAAGCATCACTGGTGATAGGCGTGTTTCTCTCGCCCGTGTCATGAGCATGAGGCAATATCTCATCAATAATGGTATTGAGGCCAGTCGCTTCGATGTGCGCTCATTAGGCGCAGACACCCAAACACAACCGATGGATAGAATAGAAATCTATCTAATTAACTAATCATAAGCCAAATAAGCGCCATATATGTGGATAAACCAGTGAAGATATCATGCTGTGATTGACTTATAATGTCCTAATACCGCACTTTAAACTGGATTTCTTATATAACTTAGTTTAAATATCGAAAATAAAATGTTTTCGTTATGACAAAATAATGAAGGGTAGGCTCATGTCTTCTAATAAAAAAACTCTCGGTTCTGCAATATTACTATTTATTATTTTCGCCTTAGTGGCTGGTTTGGGATGGTTTTTCTTAAACGGAAAAACAAACTCAGACAGTGCCTCTAAACAAGATTTGGCAAACCAAATCGCTCAATCAATTGAGTCAGGTGATGATGTAAATGATGAATCTGTGAACATTGACGATATCAATGAAGCACGCCCAGCCAATGAAACAAACCAAGATATGGTTGGTGTTGCTGGAACGAAAACAACATTAGATCAGCCTGCTATTTACGGTACACGCGGACTTGGTGATCCAAATGCCCCTGTTAAAATTCAAGAGTTTTTCTCCTTAACATGCAATCACTGCGCAGAATTTCATACAGGTGCGTATCAAGATTTGAAGACTGAGTTCATTGATACAGGAAAAGTTTACTTCGTTTATGAAGAATTTCCTTTGAATGGCCCTGCCCTTTACGGTTCTATGATTGCACGTTGTTTGCCAGAAGCACGTTATGCTAAATTTATTGATGTTCTTTTACGTCAACAAGATGACTGGGCGTTTGGCGGTGATTTCAAATCAGCGTTAAAGAAAAATGCTAAATTAATGGGCATGACAGATGAAGAATTTGATGCATGTTATGCAGATAAAGACCTTCAAAAAGCGATTGGCGAAAATATTAAATTGGCGTCTGATGCTTGGAAAGTGAATTCAACACCAAGCTTCGTCATTAACGATGGTGAGCGCATTCTTTACGGTGGTCAAAACATTGAAACTTTCCGCAAGCTTTACACTCAACTAACAGGTGAAACTGCTTCAACACCTGTCACAAATTCTTTGAATACGCTTAAAGCAAAGACTGTGACAACGATTGAAACATTGGAAGAAACAGTCGGCGGGCCTATTTCTAATTTCAACTCAACCGCGTCAGACGAGCTTGATTCTACTGTTATTAGAACAATAGAAGCCGCGAGCAAAAAATTGGAAGCATCAAGCGACACATTAGATGCTGCTATAGATAAAGCAAACAAAGCAATTAACGATGCTGCTAATGCAAGGTTGGAAGCCACACCAGCTTTAGAAAATGAGATTACAGAATAACCGTATTTATGTCGCATAAAGAAAAAAGTAGTTAATGATTCAATTTACTAAATTACGCTTAAGTGGTTTTAAGTCTTTCGTTGATAAAACGGAACTTGAAATCAACACTGGCCTGACAGGAATTGTCGGGCCAAATGGCTGTGGTAAATCAAATCTAGTCGAAGCCCTGCGTTGGGTCATGGGGGAAACATCCTCCAAACGTATGCGCGGTGGCTCTGGGTCGATGGAAGATGTTATCTTCAATGGGACAGATCGCCGCCCCGCCCGTAATATGGCGGAAGTGTCCTTATTACTCGATAACGCAACCCATAAAGCGCCTACAGCCTATAATGCCGAAGAAGAAATCGAAATTGTTCGCCGTATCGAAAAAGACAAAGGCTCGCTTTATAAAGTAAACGGCAAAACGACCCGCGCCCGTGATGTACAAATGTTGTTTGCTGATACCGTTACAGGAGCAAACTCCCCTGCGCTGGTGTCGCAAGGGCGTGTTACGGCCATGATTAATGCGAAGCCACAAGAGCGCCGCCTTATATTAGAGGAGTCCGCTGGGGTTTCTGGCCTATATGTACGCCGTCACGAGGCAGAATTACGCCTTCGTGCCGCGGATCAAAATCTTCAACGCGTTGAAGACATGGTGGGCTCAATGGAAGGTCGTTTGGGCGCTTTGAAAAAACAAGCGCGTCAGGCCATACGTTATAAAGAACTCAGCACAGAAATTAGACAGCTTGAAACATCAATCGCCTATCTTGAATGGCGCGTTTTGGTTGATAAGATTAACCGTGCAAAATCAAAATTTGGTGAAACGGAAAGCCTTGTGGTCGAACGATTAACCACAGTAACGCAATTAACGAAAACGCAAAACTCACAAGCGGAAGAGCTTCCCGCTTTGCGTCAAAAAGAAGCCGAAAGCGCCGCTGCCCTTCAAACGCAAGCTTTGACCTTGCAACGCATTGAAGATCAAGAACGCGAGATTGAAAATCGCCTTAATGAGGCGAAAGAAAGTTTAGCGCAACTTCTCGTGGATAAATCACACGAAGAAGAAAGCTTAAAAGAAAATACAAATACTCTAGAGCGCCTAAAAGAAGAAGAAACCAGACTACAAAATTCCGCTGGTTCAGACGAAGAAGTCTTAGCGGAAAAATTATCCATTAAAGAAAAACTTGAAGCGCAAGTGACCGAGCTGGAATCAGAATATGAAAGCTTCATGGCAAGCTTGGCCGAAAAACGCGCCAGCCGTCAAACAATTGAACGTCAAATTAACAATGATGAAAATCGCTTGACCCAAGCGCAAAACAAGAAACAAAAGTTGGAACAAGATCTTGAAAACTCTCAAAATCGTTATTCCAGCAATAACAGCCATGATGAGTTGAAGGCTTCTATCTCGGCATTAGAACTTGAAACCAAGGATATTCGTGCTTCATTAGAAGGCGCAGAACAAGCGGTTGAGAATGCCGAAACAAAATTGGATGAAACACGTCAAGCGCAACAAAAATATGAAAAGATTGAAAGCGAAATCCTGACGGAAGTTAAAACGCTTGAAACCGTCTTAGATTCTAAAGATAAAACAGAATTTAAGCCTGTCTTGAACGATATTGAGCCAGAAGCAGGGTTTGAAACTGCGCTGTCGCGGGCATTGGGTGACACCCTTATGGGCTCAACCGATGGTGATGCGCCTATGGTTTGGGAAACACGTGATTTTGATCTTTCCAGCTTCCCTGCTCTACCAAATGGTGCGCAAGCATTGGAGCCTCATGTAAAAGCACCGCAACATTTAAAAGCCGCGCTAAGCCTGATTGGTGTTGTGAGCGACAACGACATGGGACGTGCTTGTTCTAAAAATTTAAAGCCTGGACAATCTATCGTATCGCAAGATGGCGCGTATTGGCGCTGGGATGGATTACACATTAAAGCAGATGCGTCTGACCGCCATGCTTTATTTCTACAACAAACAAATCGTTTGAAAGAATTGCAAGAAAGCCTTCCCGAGGCTCAAAAGAATGCGGCGCGCTATGCCGAAGAGTTTGAAGCCACAAAGACACATAAAGTGATAAAAGTAGATACCTTAGAGGAATTGCAAACCTCTTTACGCTCTAAAGAACAAGCCTTAGGAACGGCACAATCTGACTTAGGGGCTTTAATTGAGCAACGCTCTGGCTTATTTGCTGAAATGGCCAAATGTGAAGAAGCGCTGGCCAACATTAATAACGATATTGTAGGGCTTGAGGCGACGTTAAAAGAAAATAAAACGGCGCTTGAAAGCAACGATGAAGGCGCGATTGAAAGCCAGAATGAGCGCGTTGAAGGCGTACGCGCAAAGCTAATTTCTGTACGGGACAATTTAAACGAATCCCTACGTGAGCTTGACCGTGTGCAACAAGAACAAAGCCGTCGTAAAGCCCGCCTTCATGGTATTGCAGACGAGACAGTGAATGTTAAAAATAAGATTATTCGCTCACAAGAACGCTTAAAAGAGCTTACCGAGCGCGAAACCCATTTAACTGAAAAACGTGACGGGTTAAAGAATGCCCCCAAAACAATCGGCGCAGACCGTGAAGGTCTGATGTCACGGATTGAAGAACTGAAAGCCGCGCGTAATGCGGATGCGGATAAATTGGCGCAAGTTGATAATGAGCT
>CALDHI010000079.1 GCA_937941545.1 uncultured Alphaproteobacteria bacterium | reverse complement strand
TGCGATTGCGCGTGCATTGGCGAATGATCCAAAATTATTATTAGCGGATGAGCCAACTGGTAACCTTGACCCCGAAACCTCCGAAATAGTCTTTGAGTATTTGATTAAACAAGTTCGACAAAGCGGCGTGGGCGCGATTATCGCCACCCATAACATGCAGATTGCCGAACGCATGGATAGAATTTTAGAGCTGAAAAACGGTAAAATTCTGAGTTATTAATATTGTTATCAGGATTTTTTATGACGTTTCAATGGAGTTTTATCGAAGCTTTATCTGTGGTTAGGAAGACCTATGTAGAGGACTGGGGCAAGGTGGATAAAGATCGTGCGCAATTTCTTCAAGATAATCCTACAATAATAGAAATTCAAAATAATGAGATAATGGGTTTGCAAGCGGGGCAAGGACGCGCTGTTATCTTTCTTCATGGCTCACCTGCCAACGCAATGCGTTGGGCGCAATATCTGAAAAATGTGCCTGATGGATATCAATTTATATCCATTGACCGTATGGGGTTTGGGGCAAGGGGGCAGGAAATACCTGATTTAGAAAATGATTATCAAATCATGAAGCAATTTATTCAAGGTTTTGATAATCCTATCTTAGTTGCTCATTCACTGGGCGGTGCGATTGCGTTGCGGATGGCGAATGACGTTAAATTGAAACGTCTTATATTAATTGCATCCTCCCTTAATCCCGCTTTAGAGAAAATTTTATGGGTTCAAAAATTACCCGTTTCAAAATTATTAAGTCGTTCTATCCGTCATAGTAATGATGAGATGTTACAATTGCCTAAGTTTATGAAACGGACGGAAGATGATTTGAAAGATATTACCATTGAGTCCGTGGTTATCCATCCCAAAAATGATGCGTTGGTGTCGCATGATAATGTAGCCTATGCGCAAAAATATCTTAAAAATCTCACTATCATTGAGCCAGAAGAAGGTGGGCACTTTATTCCATGGACACATCCTGATTTAATTACGAAAGCAATTGTCGGAGGCTTAGATGACTGATTTTGATTTAATTTCAATTGCAGAAATGTTCAATCATAACCCGTGGATTATTTGCTTAGCAATTTTCTTGTTTACGTTTGTATTGGAAGATGTGGCGACAGTGTCGGCGGCGCTGCTCGCATCCTACGGGTATGTGCCTGCGCAGGCCGCATTTATATGCTTAGCCGCAGGAATTATTTTAGGTGATTTTGGGCTGTATGGATTGGGATATCTGGCGAGCCGTTATGAATGGGCAAAGCGTGTTATGATGAATAAAAAAGTTCAACTGGCGAATGATTGGCTGGGTGAGCGTAAGTTTTTAGGCGTTGTGACGGCGCGATTTATCCCTGGGGCACGCCTTCCAACCTATACCGCTATGGGGTTTTTTAGATTTCCATTTATGATTTTTTTCTCTGCGGTTCTACTCGCCAGTGTCGCATGGACAATAATTCTATTTACCTCAATTTACTTTATTGGTGAAATTTTTGTAGAAGAGCTTCATCAATGGAAATGGCATGTTGCCGTTATCATGATTATTGCTATCGTTTTTTTACCACGCATTATTCAAAAACTATTTAGAAAAAGAGTATCCCTATGACTGACCCTCGTTTAACAGACCCTGATTTTTTAATGCGTACAAATCGTGTTGCACATGAGGGAATGCCGCCTATGGATAAAGCGGCGCCAGCAACGTCTTATTTTGAGTTCTGGCCGAGTTGGAAATTCTATACGCCACTATCATTTTATATCGCATGGTTATCGCTTCGTTATGGTGGCATTACATTGCCCACGGTGGTCAATCCATATTTTGATAATGGTGGCGTTGTTGGTGAATCTAAAATTAAAATCTTGGATTTAATCAGCAGCGGTAGAGCGAAGCAATATGTTGCGCCTTATGTGTCCCTTGTTCGTTATGACTTTGACACGACGCTTTATAATGCCGTGCAGGAAATGAGTGATAATAATATTCAATTCCCTGTCGTGGCAAAACCTGATAATGGATGCCGTGGCATGGGGGTTCAACCCGTGTTTAATGAAGAAGATTTGAAAGCCTACATCAAAGATTTTCCGCGTAATGAGATTTTGATTTTACAAACCTTGGTTGATTGGGAAGGGGAAGGCGGCGTCTTTTATGTGCGTCACCCAAATGAAGAAAAAGGAGAAGTGATATCACTTACCCTTAAATATTTTCCTTATGTGACGGGCGATGGCAAGAGTACGTTGAAGCAATTGATTGAAAATGATGAACGGGCTGGACAATTAAAACATATCTATTTACCGCGTCATAAACACCGATGGGATTTAGTGTTGAAAGACGGGCAGGATTTTCGTATTGCATTCACAGGTTCACATTCTCGCGGTACAATTTTTAAAAATGGTAATGAATTTATCACTGAAAAGATGCGGGATTTATTCGATGACATGACGAAGGAAATTCCTGAATTTTATTTTGGGCGTATTGACGTGCGCTTTAAAGATATGAGTGATTTAGAAACAGGTAAAAATTTAAAGATTTTAGAAATCAATGGCGCAACAGGTGAGGTGACACATGTTTGGGATTCGAAGAATACATTGATGAGCGCCTATAAAGATTTGGCCGCCCAATATAAACTTCTCTATCAAATTGGCGCGAAGAACAAAAAACGCGGCTTTAAACCTGATAGCTTGCTCAGCTTGTTAAAAGAATATCGCGCGTACAAAAAGCTAATAGACCAATATCCGATGACAAAATAATGTAATAACTCTATATCCTGCCTTACTGCGGGGTGACATATTTTTAGTGTAGTGCTATATCTATATTATGTCCCAACAACCGACACAATTCGTGCATTTACATGTTCATTCTGCCTATTCATTGGCGGAGGGGGCTATTCGTACGAAAGAGCTGGTGGGGCTTTGTGCGGATGATAAATCGCCCGCCGTGGCGGTAACGGATACCAATAACATGTTTGGCGCGCTAGAATTTGCGATGGCGGCGCAGGCCAAGGGCGTTCAACCGATTAACGGGGCGCAAATCAATCTGGGCGAGGCGGAACAACAAGTTGTCTTGCTTGTGCAAAATGATGCGGGTTATAAGAATCTTTCTAAAATCATCAGTGACGCGTACATGCACGGTGATTTAAGCAAGCCTGTCGCGACCAGCTTTGATGAATTAGCCAACCATTCAAACGGTCTTATTTGTTTATCTGGCGGGGCAATAAAAGGGTTTCGCGAAGAAAAAGATATTTTGCGTCTAAAGGAGATATTCGGTGATAGGTTTTATATAGAGCTTCAACGCCATGGCTTGCGTGAAGAAGATTTGCATGAGCCTGCGCTGATTGATTTGGCGTATGCCCATGATATTCCCTTGGTGGCAACGAACGATGCCTACTTTGCCAATCCTGAAATGCATCAGGCGCATGATGCGTTATTGTGTATTGCCGAGGGGCGTTATATTACCGAAGATGATCGTCGCAAAGCCACGCCTGAGCATTATTTAAAAACGCCCAAGGAAATGATTGAGCTGTTTTCGGATATCCCAGAGGCGATTGAAAATACTCTTCATATTGCCAAAAGATGTTCGTTCATTCTAAAAGAAATCGCCCCGTTATTGCCCCCATTTGAAACGGGTGAAGGGCGTGACGAGGTGGAGGAGCTGAAACTGCAAGCGCGTAAAGGGTTGGAATGGCGCCTTGATACGTTTGAGAATCATGCTGAGCGTGACGTCTATTTTAAACGCCTTGAGTTCGAGCTTGATATTATTATTGGGATGGAATTTCCAGGATATTTCTTGATTTGTGCGGACTTCATCCAATGGGCGAAAGATCAAGATATCCCTGTGGGGCCTGGCCGTGGGTCTGGTGCGGGGTCTGTTGTGGCGTGGGCGTTGAAAATTACCGACCTTGATCCGCTTCAATTTAACTTGCTGTTTGAGCGGTTCTTGAATCCCGAACGTGTGTCCATGCCCGATTTCGATGTGGATTTCTGCCAAGACCGACGCGGCGAAGTCATTACCTACGTACAGGAAAAATACGGTAAAGACCGCGTGGCGCAGATTATTACCTTTGGTAAGCTTCAAGCGCGCGCGGTGGTGCGTGACGTGGGGCGGGTTCTGCAAATGCCTTATGGCTTGGTCGATCGTATCGCCAAGATGATACCGAATAACCCAGCCGCGCCCTGTACGTTGCAAGAGGCGCTTGATGCTGATCCAGATTTCAGGCTTGAAATTAAAAAGGAAGAATTATCCGAAAAGCTGATTGATATTGCGCTTAAGCTTGAAGGGTTGTTCCGTCATGCCTCTACCCACGCGGCGGGTTTGGTGATTGGGGATAGGCCACTTCATGAGCTTGTCCCGCTGTATCGCGATGCGCGTTCCGAAATGCCTGTGACACAATTTAACATGAAATATGTTGAACAAGCAGGCTTAGTGAAGTTCGATTTCTTAGGCTTGAAGACCCTAACCGTTGTGCAAAAAACGTTGAAGTTTGTGAAGGATACGACGGGTAAAGACTATGATATTTTGCAAATCCCAATTGATGACAAAAAATCATATGACTTGATGTCGGCTGGTATCTCAACAGGGGTGTTCCAATTAGAGAGTACGGGCATGAAAGATGTGCTACGTAAGATGAAGCCGAGCCGTTTTGAAGATATCATCGCGCTCGTGTCGCTTTATCGCCCCGGGCCGATGGATAATATCCCGACCTACATCGCGATTAAAGATGGCCATGAAGAGCCAGATTATCTGCATCCAAAGCTTCAGCCTATCCTTGAGGAAACTTTTGGGATTATGATTTACCAAGAGCAAGTTATGCAAGCCGCGCAAATTTTGGCGGGGTACTCGCTTGGCGGTGCGGATTTGCTTCGTCGTGCGATGGGTAAAAAGATTAAAGAGCAGATGGATGTTGAACGTCAAAAGTTCATTGATGGATCTGCTGAAAACAATCAAGTGCCAGCCAGCCAAGCGGAAATGATTTTTGAGCAAATCAATAAGTTCGCGGGCTATGGATTTAACAAATCCCATGCGGCGGCGTATGCGTTGATTGCCTATCAAACGGCGTGGCTAAAGGCTAATTACCCTGTTGAGTTTATGGCGGCGTCTATGACGCTGGATGCGGGTAACACGGATAAGTTGAGCGTCTTTAAGCAAGAACTAGATAGGCTAGATATTGAGCTTTTACCGCCCGATATTAATAAGTCTGGTGTGATGTTTCAGGTTGAAGACGGCAAGGTTCGTTATGCGCTCGCGGCGCTAAAAGGTGTGGGTGAGGGGGCGATGGAGAAGATTGTCGCCGAGCGTAATGAGAATGGGGCGTTCAAAGATATGAATGACTTTACCTCACGCCTTGATACGAAGGTCATGAATAAGCGCCAGTTTGATGGACTGATTTGTGCAGGGGCATACGATAATTTCAACCCCAATCGCGCGGTGCTATATGGCAATATGGAGATGATGTTGCGTCATGCCTCAACGTTGGCCGATGAGCGCGAAAGCGGTCAGGTGAGCTTGTTTGGCGGCGCGGATGATGCGGGCAGTCAGATGCCCGATTATGCGCCGTGTGAAAATTGGGACAATTTGGAAAAACTTTCTCATGAGTTTCGCGCTGTGGGGTTTTACCTCTCCGCGCATCCTCTTGATGCGCGTATGGAACAGCTTGAGAAAATGGGCGTAACGCCTTTAAGTAACGTGGCGCATAAAATAGCGCGAAGCCCATCAAAACGCGTACAGATGGCAGGAATTTTAATCCGTAAACAAGAGCGCGTGTCGGCCAAAACAGGTAATAAGTTCGCCTTCCTGCAACTTTCCGATGCTACAGGCGTGTATGAGGTGATGTTGTTTAGTGAAACCTTGGCGACAGCGCGTGAGTTTTTAGTGCCAGGCACGGGCTTGCTCCTTCATGCAGATGCAGAAATGAAAGATGAGGAGTTACGCTTCCTCGCGCAAATCATTGAGCCATTGGACGAAGCCATGGCGGTGAAAGTACGCGAGCTGAAAATTCATATTGATGGCAGTGAAACCGTCCAACGTCTTCATGATGTTTTGAAAGATGCAGGGCAGGGCAATGTCAAAATCCATCTGTATGCGCATTTACAAGACCATATCGCCGAACTGGAAATCAAAGGAAAATACGCAATCCCCCAAGACACAATGCGCGCTTTAGAGAAAACCGCAGGATATATTAAGCATAGTGAGGGTTAATTTTTTTTGTTGACATAACTTTAATTTCTTTGTAGTTAAAGTTTATGCACACAGATTTAGAAATAGTAAAAATAAATTTTCCTGATATTTGCTTTGAAAAACGTCTTTTCAATTGGGGAAAAATGCAAGCATCCTTGCCCAATGTTTTTGAAATTCTTATTAAAGAAGCATTTGATCGAAGTGCCGTACAAGCCAATGCATGTTTAGTAGATCGCGATCTAAGTCCTCGCTCACCTTGGTTATTAGAACCTTTAACAATCAGTGGTAAAACTAAAGAAGATTGTGCTGTTCAAATTTTGAAAAAAATCAGAAGTGAAAATGTTAGTCGACTTTTAGTTAAACCAGATAACCTAATTCTTCCTGAACGTAATGTTAGTTATTTTCCTTTACGGAACAGTGACCCATTTCATGCTCATGGTGCACTTGAGTTTTTTGACTTTTCGCCAATTTATTGTAGAAGCAGCGAAGATCCTGATGGTGAATTTGAATTTTTAAAAGGGTTTGCATCAAAAATGTTTGGAGAAGCAGTTATTTTTGAAGATGAAATTGGTGCTCCCATAGATGAAGTAATTTTGTTTGAAGTTAATTACGAAGAAAACCACTCTCATTTTGTTAGTGCAGAAACTTTGGCTGAAAAATTAAGCTTATAAATTCCTTGCATTTTATCACGGAATCCCATAAAACAAGCGCAAGTCGTGAATTGTCATGGCTAATTCACAGATGCGTTCCTTACCCAGTGCTTATATATAAGCCAAAGCGCACCGAGGATATAACTGGACGTTCAGATACAATTTGTCTGAGCATTAATGTAAAGAGCCCGTAGCGTGCCTGCACGCCTGAGGGTCTCTTTTTAACAAAAAGGACTAAAACTATGACTATGCCTACAGTAAAAATGAAAGACCTGCTTCAAGCAGGCGTTCACTTCGGTCACAACACACACCGTTGGAACCCAAAAATGCAACCCTACATATTTGGTGTGCGTAACGGAATTCACATTATCGACCTACAACAAACAACACCGATGATGGGCCAAGCTCTTCAAGCGATGCGTGACATTGTTGCAAAAGGCGGTCGTGTCCTGTTTGTTGGAACGAAGCACCAAGCGAAATCAAAAATTGCGGATGCTGCGAAGCGTTCAGGTCAGTATTACGTTAATCACCGTTGGTTGGGTGGTATGATGACAAACTGGAAGACTATTTCTGGTTCAATCACACGTTTACGTGAAACAGGCGAGATTTTGTCAAAAGGGGATGAAACTGGTCTAAAGAAAAAAGAATTGCTTATGATGCAACGTGAGCACGACAAGCTTGAGCTTGCGCTAGGTGGTATTAAAGACATGGGTGGACAGCCTGATGCGATTTTCGTTGTTGATGTAAAACAAGAAGATATTGCCGTAGCCGAAGCAAACAAGCTTGGTATTCCAGTGTTTGGTATCATTGATACAAACGTGGATCCTAAAGGTATTGATTACCCAATTCCAGGGAATGATGATGCGTTGCGTGCGATTACGCTTTATTGCGATATGTTCTGTGAAGCGATCCTTGATGGCCTTCAAGCTGAAATGGCGTCTGCTGGTAAAGATGCGGGTTCTGCTGTGAATGCGCCTAAAGTTAAAGTCGCGAAGCCTGCTCCCAAAGCAGCTAAGGCAGAAGAAAAGCCTGCTGATGCAGCGGATAAGACTGAAGAAAAAGCTGAAGAGAAGCCTAAAAAAGCGGCCTCTGCGGGTTAGCTTATTTAAAAGCCTCCGGCGGGTCTGTTTTTTTTCTGGCCCGCTACGGCAACTATCCTGCGAATTAAGTTTCGCGGGATATAATCAATTTAAAAGAGCGTCCTCCCGTTTACGGACATGACGGCAAACTTAATTAAGACAAAGGATTAATAAAATGACACAAATTACTGCAAGTATGGTGAAAGAGCTTCGCGAAAAATCAGGCGCAGGCATGATGGATGCGAAAAAAGCATTGACTGAAATGGATGGCGATATGGAGGCGGCTGTTGATCACCTTCGTAAAAAAGGAATGGCGAAAGCCGATAAGAAATCAAGCCGTACAGCGGCGGAAGGCCTAGTGGCTATCATTTCTGAAGGCACAACAGGTGCAGTTGTTGAAGTTAACTCTGAAACTGACTTTGTTGCGCGTAACGAAAAGTTCCAAACATTTGTCCGTAATATTAGTGAAAAAGCGTTAACCGTAGATGATAAAGATGCGCTTTTAGCCGCTGATTATGAAGGTAAATCTGTCTCTGATACGTTGACCGACATGGTTGCCACAATTGGTGAGCATATGACCGTTCGCCGCATGGAAAAACTTTCTGTGACTGATGGTGCGGTTGTTGGGTATGTTCATAATGCGGTTGCGACAAACCTTGGTAAAATTGGTGTGTTGGTTGCCCTTGAATCAACGGGTGACAAAGCCAAGCTTGAAGCGTTGGGTAAGCAAATTGCCATGCACGTAGCAGCGGCATTCCCCCAGTGTTTAAGTGCTGATCAGGCTGATCAGGTGGCTTTAGAGCGTGAGCGTAATATTATTCGCGAAACAGCTTTGGCTGAAGGCAAGCCAGCGGAAATCGTTGAAAAAATGCTCGATGGTCGTATGAAGAAATACCTAAAAGAGATTTGCCTTATGGATCAAATCTTTGTCATGGATGGCGAAACAAGCATCGCAAATCTTGTGAAAAACGCTGCCGCTGATGTGGGTGCGCCTGTTGAATTAAAAGCTTACGCTCGCGTACAGCTGGGTGAAGGCATCGAAAAAGAAGTTGAAGACTTCGCCGCCGAAGTCAGCAAGGTTGCGAACGGTTAAGGCTTCTTTGTAAGTTATAATTATTTTTTATAGCCACGTTGCATATTGCCGTGGCTATATCTATATTAAGGATAAGATTTTTAAAAGGGCGCTTCAATATGACGAAACAAAACTACAAACGCATACTTCTTAAAATGTCGGGTGAGGTGTTGATGGGGGACAAAGAGTTTGGTCTTGACCCGTCAACGGTTAACCGCGTTGCGGGTGATATCAAGGAAGCCGTTGATAGTGGCGTTGAAGTTTGTGTTGTTGTGGGCGCGGGAAATATCTTCCGCGGTGTCTCTGGCGCGGCGCAAGGTATGGATAGAACGACGGCTGATTACATGGGCATGTTGGGGATTGTGATTAACGCACTGGCGCTTCAAAATGCGCTTGAGAATATAGATATCCAAACCCGCGTGATGTCCGCCATTCCGATGTCCGCCATTTGTGAGCCTTACATTCGACGTAAAGCGATGCGCCACATGGAAAAAGGGCGCGTTGTTATTTTTGCTGCTGGTACGGGTAATCCTTACTTTACAACAGATACAGCCGCCGCCCTGCGGGCGTCAGAGATGAATTGCGATGCTTTGCTTAAGGGGACTAAAGTGGATGGTATTTACAATGCTGATCCGCAAAAAGACCCAACCGCAACACGCTTTGAATCGCTTAGCTATATGGATGTGTTGACGAAGGATCTGCGGGTTATGGACGCCACTGCGGTATCATTAGCGCGGGAGAATAATATCCCGATTGTGGTGTTTAACGTCCGCGAAAAAGGAAATTTGGCGAAGACACTTGAAGGTACAGGCACCTGTACGACGGTTAATAACTAAGAAGGAAACTAGAAAATGGATAAAGCAGACCTAACACGCCGTATGGATGGCGCAATTGAAAAATTAAAAAGTGACTTTGCTGGTTTAAGAACAGGCCGTGCGTCTGTATCAATGCTGGACCCTGTAGTTGTGGATGTGTATGGCTCTAAAATGCCGCTGAACCAAGTGGGAACAGTGGGCGTACCAGAATCGCGTTTGTTAACTGTACAAGTTTGGGATTTAAATAATGCGCAAGCGGTTGATAAGGCCATCCGTGAGAGTGGCTTGGGTTTGAATCCACAAACAGAAGGCGGCCTTATCCGTGTGCCAATTCCTGAGCTAAATGAAGAGCGCCGTACGGAGTTGACGAAGGTGGCAGGACAATATTCTGAAAGCACACGCGTTGCTATTCGTAACGTACGCCGTGATGGTATGGATGATATCAAAGGTGATAAAGACTACTCCGAAGATGATAAAAAACGTTTTTCTGATGAAGTGCAAAAATTGACTGATGATAAAATTAAAATCGTCGATGATATGCTAGCATTAAAAGAAAAAGACATAATGACGGTCTAAGGGCTGTCTTTTTTAATCTTATGAAACAAAATCCTCAACATATCGCTATTATTATGGATGGTAATGGCCGATGGGCTAAGGCGCGTAATTTACCGCGTACGGCGGGGCATAAGCAAGGCATTGAAGCGTGTAAGCGCGCAGTTAAGGCGGCAGGTGAGCTTGAGCTGGAATACATCACGCTGTTTGGTTTTTCGACGGAAAATTGGAGCCGTCCAGCGACAGAGGTAAATGAGCTAATGCGCTTACTCCGAATGTATTTACGCTCTGAAACGGCGGAGCTTCATCGTAATAATGTACGTCTTCGCGTGATTGGCGAGCGTTCGCCTTTTTCTAAAGATATCCTGACCTTGATTGAAAATGCGGAAGGCCTGACGAAAAATAATGATGGGCTAAATCTTACGATTGCCTTGAATTACGGTGGACGGGATGAGATTATTCGCGCCGCCAGCCTCGTTGCGCTGTCTCTAAAAGAGCAAGGGATTGAGCCTGATTTTGAAAACGTGCAGGAGCATTTTTCCTCACATCTTATGACACACGATTTACCAGACCCTGATATTATGATCCGCACCAGCGGAGAGCAACGCCTTAGCAACTTTTTGCTATGGCAATGCGCTTACACTGAATTTGTATATACAGATACCTTATGGCCAGATTTTGATATCGAAGATTTAGCAGAGGCTATTACCCTTTATAATAAACGTGAGCGTCGATTTGGCGCAATTGAGGCAAAATAATGATTAGTCCATCCTTTAAACGCCGCGTCTTATCGGCTGTGTTTTTATTACCCGTTACTTTGTTTATTGTGATTACGGGGGGCGTTGTGTTTCAAGTTTTTGTTGCGATTGCTTTCGGGATTGCGATTAAAGAATGGATGGGGATGGCGAAGTTGTCGGGTCATGTCATCCGTGATGGTGTGTTTGGATTTATCTATATCTTAATTGGTTTTTTCAGTTTCATGATCTTGCGTAATGAATATGATCAAGGGCTGTTTTATATTGTTATATTGCTTTTGGGCGTATGGGGCAGTGATAGCTTCGCTTATTTTAGTGGTAAATGGATTGGTGGAGCAAAGCTTGCGCCGAAGATTAGCCCAAACAAAACATGGGCGGGCTTAATTGGGGGAACACTGGGCAGTGCGTTTATCCTATTGGCGATTGATTATTTTGCGCCTAAATATGGTGCGTTAATTGGTTTAGATGT
>CALDHI010000078.1 GCA_937941545.1 uncultured Alphaproteobacteria bacterium | reverse complement strand
CCAATCTGCTCCTAACATAGGGCGAAAGACTTGCGTCACACCTTCTTCGGCAAGGCTTTCAAGCGCGCGCTGTAAATGCTTAGCTTTGAGCGGATCACCCAAGCGTACACGGCGTAAAATTTCTGGCGCAAAGTCAGGAATGCCCGTGAACATGATGTTCTCGCCTTCACTCATTGTGTCACCCACACGAATTGTACCGTGGTTAGGAATACCAATAATGTCCCCCGCCACGCAGGTTTCCGCCAGCTCTCGCCCTTGAGAGAAAAAGAAAATAGGGTTTGAAATAGTTAAAGTTTTATTAGATGCCGTATTCAGCAACTTCATCCCGCGCTTAAATGTACCTGAACAAATACGCATGAACGCCACGCGGTCACGATGTTTGGGATCCATATTCGCTTGAACTTTAAACACAAAACCTGAGACTTTATCCTCATCAGGCTTCACTTCGCGGCTTTCCGCAGTTTGACTTCGTGGGACGGGGGCAAATTCTTTGAGGCCATCCAGCAAATCTTTGACGCCAAAATCTTTTAACGCTGAGCCAAAATAAATCGGGCTTAGATGCCCTTGCGCATAGCTTTCTAGATCAAATTGCGGCCAAATACCCCGCACCATTTCAATATCTTCCTTAAGCTTCGCGTGAAGCTCCGCACCAATCACTTCCGCCAGCTTTGCATCATCTACGCCTTGGCACGGCAGAATATCTGGGATACCGCCTTTTTTGCTGGTGCCTTCAAACAAAATCATTTGGTCATTCACCAAATCATAGCACCCTTTAAAGTCACGCCCCTGCCCCACGGGCCATGTCATTGGACAAGTATCAAGCGCCAGCATTTCAGTGATTTCATCCATCAGCTCAAACGGATCACGGGTTTCCCTATCCATCTTGTTCACAAACGTCGTAATCGGTACATCACGCAAGCGACAGACTTCAAACAATTTACGCGTTTGCGCCTCAATCCCCTTAGCAGCATCAATCACCATCACCGCGCTATCCACGGCGGTGAGGGTTCTGTAAGTATCGTCAGAGAAATCTTCATGCCCTGGTGTGTCGAGCAAATTGAACGTGACCTTATCATATTCAAACGTCATCACAGACGTGGTCACGGAAATGCCCCGTGCTTGCTCAATCTTCATCCAATCAGAATGCGCACGACGGCGGTTCCCCTTAGCCTTCACGTCCCCAGCCAAGTGAATAGCCCCCCCAAAAAGAAGCAGCTTTTCCGTCAATGTCGTCTTACCTGCATCTGGATGCGAAATAATCGCAAACGTGCGGCGGGATTTATAATTATTAGTATTTATCATGCAAGGACTTATAGATGATTTACCCATAAAAATACAGGGGCAAAAATATCATATAAAATTCTTTGAGAATTTGACTTAGCCACCAAATCACATAATAATTAGTACTTAATTTATTGGCATTTCCGCCTATCTCATATTTTAAAGGGTTTTATGACGATTTCTTACAAAAATGCGCTGTTCTTCTTAAGCCTTTCTGTAGCAGCCTTGAATTTATCTGGCTGTGACTATATGTCTAAGAATTTTTATCATCTAAAAACTCAGAAAACCGTCGAAAAACCGCCTATTCTTGACGTGCCAGCAATTGGCAACGAAACACAAGATACTGTTTTAAAAGATGACACGTCTCATATCGTAGCAGAGAACGTTTTTGCGGATAAACCCCAAATCTTAATCGAAAAAATTAACGCACAAGCCTCCACTGTTAAAATAGCGAACGCCGTTACCCAAGACATGCCCGCCATCCCTGCACCGCGTGTGATAGAAAAAATTCCCGCGCCTAAAGACAGCACCCCCGTAGAGGTGGCATTCAACCAAGAGCGTTTGAATGCCTTAGAGACGCGCGTAGATAAAATCACACAAACGCTCAACAAGCTCTCTCCTGCTATAATTAAAATCGCCGGTATTGAAAATGACTTGGATTCTTTAACTCTACAATTGACAGATTTAATTGAAAAAAATAAGAACACCAGAACTGCCTATACTATTCCCCGCGTCAGCAGGCAGATTGCTTCCACACCATCAAATTCTCAGCCTCCCGTTGCAAGGCAAATGGCTCCTTATAAAATAAGCCGCCCTATTCACAATAAAGCCTATCAAACAAAAATTTTAGCCGAGGCACCCGCGCAAAAGACAGAACAAGCGGCGCCCATTAAAAAACCTATAAAAATTTCATCTAATACTAAGCAGATAAAAGTAATTAATGCGGAGAATAAAGATCTCTTAAATTTAAATGAAGATGAAATACTCGCCAAAACGATAGAACCTGCCGCTGGGGAGGCATCACAATCAATCGATCAAAATTTAAGAATCACATCAGATAATACAAATACAGTCTATAAAATTAGATCTGGTGACCATAAAGGTAAAACACGACTCGTTTTTGAAACTTCACAGAAACTTAATAGCCCTGACGTACAAATTGATAATGAAGAAAAAATCATTCTAATTAATTTAGGGGCTGTTAATTTCAGTGGCTCCCTCAAAGGCAACATTAACAAATTAATGCAAACATCATCACTTATTAGTTCTGCGTATGATTTAGAAAATAAGAGCAACCAACAAGTCGCCTTAGTTTTAGATTTAACACAAAAAACTGAATTACTTTCAAGCATTTATATTGCACCTGGAAAAGACTCTGAAAATCATCGCTTAGTGATTGATGTAAAGCGTTAGAATTTTACAAACATTAATTGCTAGACTCTGGAATGTTTAACGTTGGAACAATCGTGTCAGCATCTTTTGCTATTTGCTTATCACGCTCCGCTTGCAAAGCCTTTGGCGAGCGGCAATAAATCATCGCTGAACTTTTTATACTGCTCATATATTTCGTGTTCATTTTTGGTTTGGCAGAAAATCGTGTCGCAACTTCATTAGCATAGCACGTACACATTTGAGGAGCGTTAATGCCCCGTCTCGCTAAATTAGTGTCACTTTGATAACTTTCCATACAATACCCGAACTCTTCGCCCGCAATGGCAGCAGGGTTTCCACATTGTGAATTTTCATCATGATAAATATCTTGCAAAATAGTATCTTGGGGGACCAGATCCCCTTCGCGTTGCATACGGAATGTACCAGCAATGCAGCCGCAATCAAAGTATGTACCTATTATCGCATTTAATTTACATTGTTGATAAATATAGATAGCTTCTTCATCTTTTTCAGCCTCAGAAAAAATACCATCATCTTTCATATAATAGTAACTATCTTTGACCCCCACCGCATAAGCAGGTACAGCCATCAACATCACAATCATAAAAAAAGCCATTAGAAATATAATATTCTTCATGGCTCTAGTATAACATATTGATTTAGATAAAGAAAATAAGCAATAACTTGCTGCATTATGCCGCTTTATCGCCTTTGATTTTTTTCCAAAGACCTTGGAAATCAAGAAGCTCTTTCAGCTCTTGTTTTTTCACATTGACTTGCGTCAATTTACGCTCTGGCTTTGTGAAACCATTGCTGTTGCTTTGATTTTGAACTTGCTCTTTGTGGGTGCGTGTCTGCGTTTGTGACGTTTGTTTCGCGGCCTGACGCTCAACTATTTGACGTTCACGGTCGGCACGACGGCGACGCGCTGTTTCTTCACGAGTTTTTAGCTCAGTTTTATATTCTTCAGCTTGCTTTTGGCTATATTGACTAGTAATAAGCACTTGCTGTGCCTGTTTTTGCCATTGATCACGTTGCGAGCGCAAATCTTCCATGCTTGTCGTTGTTAGTTCAAGTTGATCTTCCAAAGCTTGAATTTTCATCTTCATGCGCTCCAGCTCAATCATGTCTGTCGCTTTTTTCAATTCAGCCTCAACGGAAGATTTTGCAGAAGCAACTGATGCCACACCCGCAGTAGAAGCTGTGCCTGTTGCGTTACCTGCCAAGCCATAAACACGCTCCAACTCAGACACATCAATAATACGACGATTATTGCTATCTTTTTCATACGAGATTTTACCTGTATTCATCGCCCGTTGAATAGTGGACTTTGATTTACCCGTTAATTCAGCCGCACGTTGCGCTCCTACTTTTGCCATAATGACATTTCCTGCTCTATAGTCTTGTTTGAGATAAGTATGGTTCTACACCAATCAATCAAGAAAATCAAATTTTTATTTTCCCTAATTCCTACCTTATCCCTACTTTTGTGTCTTTTTATTTAAAAGACGCGTTAATTTCTGCCATTGAGCGCCAGAGAATAAATGTGCATATAAGAATGGCAACCAGCCTTTTTTGCGCCACTCAAGGAATGTTTTCTCATCTAATTCTGCCAATTTCTTCTCGTCAATAATACGGAAACCAGCGAAATTAATGCGCTTACCGTCGCCAATATTAATTTCTGCCTGACGCTCAACCAATATACCTGACTTGGCCAATGCCTGACCAAATTGCACGGTTTGTTGCGCCGCGGCGTGGTAAGACTTACAAAATTCCAAAGCATTCTGCGCCAATTGTGTTGGCTTACCCTCATTATCGAAGAAACGTTGCTCACCATCGGCTTCAACAACATCTTTATTCAAATCAATACAAAGTGACAATTGGTCTTTATCTGCAATTTCAGAGAAAATGAACGGATAACGGCGAATATACGCAGGAATATAAGTATCTTCTTCCCATTTATCATCATCACGCAAATATAGATTTTCATTATCACGAAGCCCAAGAATAGCAACGGGCGTCGCGCTTTCATCAGGAGAAAAACCAATCGGATAGAAATGACAAATTTGTGGCATCTCAATCATATTAATAGGCACCGCATTCACTTCACGCGTAAAGCCAAGACCAAATCCATCTTGCAAACCTAAATCTTTATGCTCTTTCCCATCAAGGGGAATAGGCGCCTTATAAAATAGAGGCATAGGGCCATCAGATTTTTTAGCTTTGGCTGCATTATTTGGCTTTGCCGCGCCGTTTGCTTTTTTTGTATCTTTAGGTTTTGCTTTTTTCTTGTCAGCCATTTGAATTATATCTCATATGTTTATGGTTAAATAATGAAGCAAGTATAATCTTTTCCAACACCAAATCAAACACTTGTCTAATATTTGTCCGACTAATGCATATTTATTGTATTTTCATAAAATTTACTTGCGTGTTTTTTTGAATATTTTCAATAAGATGCTTGTTAATTGGGCCTAATTTGCTTAAATTTTGATTATGACTGACAATAATTTACAAGACCTTGAATCCCGCTCGCTTTATATCATTCGCGAAGCCTATTCCCGTATCAACCCCATCGGCATGTTATGGTCGATTGGTAAAGATTCAACGGCAATGTTATGGCTGGTGAAAAAGGCGTTCTTCGGCCAAGTTCCCTTCCCGCTTATCTTACTGGATACAGGCGAAGAAATGGATGAGGTCTATGCGTTTAGAGATTGGCTTCAAAAAGAATGGGATTTGCCTGTCATCAATCACATCTGTCCTACATTGGAAGAAATGGATCAAACCTTGCCGCCCAACACCCGCGCGGCGATGCGTAAAACTGAAGGGCTAAAGACCTTACTGGCTGAGCATAAATATAAAGGCGTGATATGTGGCATCCGCCGTGATGAGCAAGGCTTACGCGCGAAAGAGCGTGTGTTCTCTCCCCGCTCACTCGATGGGGCTTGGGATTTTAAAGATCAACCAGCAGAATTTTGGGACCAATATAAAACCGAAGTACCCGATGATTGCCACATGCGTATCCACCCAATACTCCATTGGACAGAATTGGATATCTGGCGCTATACAAAGCAAGAAAATATTCCGTTATGCGATTTATATTTTGCCAAAGATGGTATGCGTTATCGCTCACTCGGGGAGAAATCAATCACGAAACCTGTACCAAGTGACGCCGATACCCTCGATAAAATCATCACAGAATTAGAAACCACAAACACGTCTGAACGCGCAGGACGCACCATGGACAAAGAAACTGAAGACAGCTTTGAAAAACTAAGATCACAGGGATATATGTAATAATTTTATTACACAAGCTACCCTATCAATCAAAGCTCTTATGATAAAGAAAATAAAATGACTAAAACACAAAATAAGAAACATCAAAAATCTCATATGGGGATTGTCATTGTTGGTCATGTTGACCATGGGAAGTCTAGCCTGATTGGACGGCTGCTTTACGATACAGGCTCTCTGCCTGCAGGCAAGAAAGAAGAACTGGAAGCGATTTGTGAGAAGCGTGGACAGAACTTTGAATGGTCATTTTTATTGGATGCGTTTCAGGCGGAGCGTGACCAAGCCATCACCATTGACACAACGCAGATTTTCTTTTCAACCACCGCACGTAACTACGTTATTATTGATGCACCAGGGCATCGTGAATTTCTTAAAAATATGATTTCAGGCGCGGCGCAAGCCGATGCAGGAATTTTAGTGGTCGATGCCACAGAAGGCGTGCGCGAACAAACCCGCCGTCATGCCTATATGCTTCACCTTTTAGGCTTACAACAAATTGCGGTTGTGATTAACAAAATGGACAAGGTGAATTATGACGCCAAGGTCTTTGAAGCCGTGAAAGCCGAAACAATTGAATACTTAAAATCTATTGGCCTGAACACGTCCTACATCGTGCCGATTTCTGCACGCGAAGGCGATATGCTGTCGAGCCGTGGCGATAATATGCCGTGGTATGAAGGCAAGAGCCTATGCGATGTGTTTGATGCGTTTGCGTATAAATCCGCGCCTACCGATCTTCCCCTTCGCTTCCCTGTACAAGATGTTTATCGTTTTGACGAAGAGCGCGTGCTGGTTGGGCGCATTGAAACAGGCACGCTACATAAAGGCGATACGATATTCTTCTCCCCCACCAATGAAAAAGCCACCATCACCGCCATTAAAAATTGGCCGAGCGATGAAAGTTTGATGAAAGCCAGCGCGGGGCAGTCTATCGGTATTACGTTAGATGACCGTATTTTTGTTGAGCGTGGCCATGTGGGAAGTAGCGTTAAAAACCCGCCAATGCTGTCTAATATTTTTAAAGCCAATATTTTCTGGCTGTCTAATAAACCATTAAAAGTTGGTAACAGCTATACTATTCGCTATGGCACGATCGAAAGTAAAGTGACAGTACAATCCATTGATACATTGATTGATACCCAAGATTTAAAAACTGATAACAACGCGCAAAGTGTTGAGAGAAATTGCGTGGCTGAAATCACCCTTCGCGCCCGAGACAGCTTACCGATTGATCCACATAGCACAAACCCACAATTGGGACGCGTGGTATTATATGAAGGATACGATGTGGCTGGCGGTGGCTTGATTAGCATGGAAGGTTACCCAGACCAGCGAAGCTCTGCCAAGCCGAAATCAGAAAACATATATAAAGTCACACACAGCGTAACCCCCAATATGCGGGCAGAACGTTTTGGACATTATGGCGCGGTGTTTTGGTTTACGGGGCTATCTGGCTCAGGTAAATCCACATTGGCGGTTGCGGTTGAAAAACAAATTTTTGAGAATAACTTAAATGCCTATGTGCTGGATGGCGACAATGTGCGCTATGGCTTGAACTCTGACCTTGGGTTTTCACCCGAAGATCGCGCTGAAAATATTCGCCGTATCGGTGAAGTAGCCGCCTTACAAGCTAATTCAGGCGTGGTAGTCTTATCTGCGTTTATCTCTCCCTACCAAGCAGATAGAGAAAAAGCACGCGCCGCCTTGCCCAATGCCTTCCATGAAATTTATATCAAGGCTGATTTAGCCACCTGTGAAGGGCGTGACCCAAAAGGGCTTTATAAAAAGGCGCGCGGTGGTGACATTAAACAATTCACGGGGATTGATTCACCCTACGAAGCGCCAGATAATCCTGACTTGATAGTTGATACACAGCTCAATGATATTGAAACCTGCGTCGCACAAATTGTGGATTACATCAAAGCCAACGTCATCATGGACAAGAAACAAAACGCCTCTGACGGACGCATCGTCTCTATCAAATAGAAAAACACTTTATACAATGACCAAAGACTTTAAAAAGATAATGCTGCCCGCTAACCGCCAAGCTTTGTGCAATCAAGTGCGGCGTATTGCGGTGGATGCAGGAAACCTCACCTTAAATTATTTTGATGAAAGTGGGTATGAAGGTGCAGAGATAAAAGCTGATAACTCTCCGCTTACGCTAGCCGACACCAAGGCGCAAGAATTTATTGATAAGGCCCTACGCGCCATTGATGAAAACGTCCTGATTGTAGGGGAAGAGAACGCAAAACCTGACGTGCATAATGAAGATATTTTTTGGCTGGTCGATCCGGTTGATGGCACAAAAGAATTCATTAGTGGCTCTGGTCAATATACGGTCAACATCGCGTTAATTGAAAATAACAAACCTGTATTAGGCGTCGTGTATGCACCAGTCTCTGGCATGCTCTATGCGTCATGCGGAGAAGGCACAGCGATTAAATGGTCAGAAGATACGGACAAAGAAAAACCAATCCGCGTGCGTGAACCATCAAACAAAGGCCTGATTATCGTCTCAAGCAAATCGCACGGCAAAGGCGACACGTTGGAACAGTTCTTAGAGAATTATAAAATTCAAAAACGTGAACAACGTGGGAGCTCTCTTAAGATGTGCCTAATCGCTGAAGGAAAAGCGGACATGTACCCACGCTTTGGGCGCACATGCGAATGGGATACAGCCGCGGCGCACGCTGTATTAAACGATGCTGGTGGGTGTATTACAGATTTTGACGGTAACAATTTAACCTATGGCACAGGGAAGTGTAAGGATTTTCTTAATCCTGAGTTTTGTGCTAGAAGTAATGATGTTCCTTTACCCGAAAAGGTCTAACACTTAATAACACAGGATTTCTATGTCTCTCCTTATATTTTATTTATTACTCGCATTGGTAATTTCATTTTTTTGTTCTATATCAGAAGCCGTTTTGCTATCGGTGCGAAAATCATATATCGCCTCGCTTGAGCAAACAAAGAAATCAACAACAATCTTGAACAAGATTACATCCAATCTGGATCGCCCCTTGGCGGCGATTTTAACGGCCAACACCATCGCCCATACCGTTGGTGCGGCAGGTGTAGGCGCGCAATCCGCCGTTGTATTTGGCAGTCAATATTTAGGCATTACGTCTGCTGTTTTGACTTTGCTAGTTTTGTTATTCAGCGAAATTATTCCCAAAACCATAGGCGCCGTCTATTGGAAACAATTAGCGCCCACCTTTGGGATATTGATTAATTGGCTAACAATTTTGTTGCTACCTATTGTCTGGCTGTCCGAGAAACTAACGCGCCTAATGTCAAACTCCAGCCACCCTCATCAAACCTTTAGCCGCGATGAAGTTGAAGCCATGATGGAAATTGGTAAAGATGAAGGCGTGTTGGATAGTAACGAGCATATGATTGTCTCAAACTTAATGAAATTAAAACAACTGTCGGTGCGCGATATCATGACCCCCCGCCCTGTGGTTTTT
>CALDHI010000077.1 GCA_937941545.1 uncultured Alphaproteobacteria bacterium | reverse complement strand
CTCGCCCCTGATTTGGATGAGGCACAGCAAGAAGAGCTGGCGCAGGCCGCATTAGACAGCGGTATTAACGGCTTGATATTAACCAATACAACGCTCGCGCGTCCTGATTATTTACCTAAAAAATTTAGTGCGCAGATGGGCGGGTTAAGCGGTGCGCCTGTGCGGGATAAATCAACTGAAATCATTGGGAATTTTTATAGACTAACCAAGGGTAAACTCCCCCTTATCGGTGTTGGTGGCATATCGACTGGCGCGGATGCGTATGAGAAAATAAAAGCAGGCGCAACCCTCGTTCAACTCTATTCCGCCCTCGTGTTCAAAGGCCCTACGCTTATCAATCAAATCAATAATGATTTAGTGGCGTTGTTAAAACAAGATGGCTTTTGCTCAATTCAAGAGGCGGTTGGAGCAGCGCATAAATAGATTAAGATGGCTCACTGCCAGAACTCTCAGCGGGTATTTCTGCCAACTTAATCTTTAAAAAATGAATGGTAGTGTTATCAACTGCATTAGCGCTATTAATCTCTACTAATGCGCCGTTAATATTAAAAGCAATCTTCATGACAGGTGTTTCACCAACTATACTTTGCCTCATATCAATAGAAAAATCAGGACGAGTGAATTTAAAATCATACTTACCATCTACCGCTTTTTGAAACGCCTGTGCATAAAACTCTTCATTTGTTAAACTCATAATAACTCCCTATATTTTAACGAAAAATAGCATAAACTAAAATTATGTCAACATAGAAATTATAAAAACTCTGTGCCCTTTGCGCTCTTTGTGGTAAAAATTATTATCATTTAATTAGGAGTAAAACATGCAAAACACTACACGTCATTGCGAGGAGCGTCAGCGACGCGGCAATCCATTTCAATCTATTAAAAGTATGGATTGCTTCGCCACGCTCGCAATGACGATTCTTCTGATATCTTTTGCTCCCCCCGCCAACGCGGAAATCATTAAATCTACATCCATTGCCATGCATGGCACGCCTAAATATGCGGATGACTTCACGCATCTTGATTACGTGAACCCTGACGCGCCCAAGGGCGGCACATTGCGCCAAGCGGTGATTGGCAATTACGACTCCCTCAATCCGTTCATCATCAAAGGCTCCCCCGCGTCTGGTATGACGTTTTTAGGGCAAAGCCTTGTTTATGATTCCCTGATGGAGCAATCCAATGACGAGCCTTTTTCTATGTATGGCTTGCTTGCCGAAACGATAGAATATGACTCAAGCGACAAAAGCTGGGTGGCATTCAACCTCAACGCATCCGCAAAATGGGCAGATGGTAAAGCCGTTACCGCCGATGATGTGGTTTGGTCGTTCAACACATTCCTTGCCAAGGGCGCACCGTTTTTCAAAGCCTATTACGGCGATGTCACCAAAGTTGAGGCCACCAGCCCAACGCGCGTAAAATTCACGTTTGCCCATGCCGATAATGCGGAACTTCCGCTTATCATTGCGCAACTGGCGATTTTGCCGAAGCATTTCTGGGAAAAAGCAGAAAATGATTTCATCAAAACATCCCTCACCCCGCCTCTTGGCTCTGGCCCTTATAAGGTCAGTAAAGTCGATGCAGGGCGCTCCATCACTTATACCCGCGATGCCAATTATTGGGGTCAGAATTTAGCCATCAATAAAGGCCGTTTCAATTTCAACGCGCTCGAATTTGATTATTACAAAGACGGCAATGTCGCGCTTGAAGCGTTCTTTGCCAATGAATATGATGTACGTCAAGAAAACGTCGCGAAGCTTTGGAACACATCTTACGATGCCGCCCCCGTCAAAGATGGGCGCATCAAGAAAGAAGAGATTGAGCATAAACGCCCCCAAGGCATGCAAGCCTTCTTGTTCAACACCCGCAGAGATATCTTCAAAGACAAAGCCGTGCGTCAAGCGCTGTCTTACGTATTTGATTTTGAATGGTCGAACAAACAATTTGCCTATGGCGGCTATAAACGCAGCGATAGTTTTTTTGAAAACTCTGACCTCGCCGCCCGTAATGGCGCACCAACGGGACGTGTTTTAGAAATTCTTGAAGGCTATAAAGATACACTGCCCGCAACTGTTTTCACCACGCGTTATACGCCTCCAAAAACTGACGGTTCTGGTAACTTGCGTAATAATCTTCGCAGTGCCATGAAGATTTTGGATGAGGCGGGGTATAAGCTAGGCGATGATGGTATCCGCGTTCACACGCAAACAGGACAGCGTTTAAGTTTTGAAATTATGGATTCAAACCCAATGTTTGAGCGTTGGGTTTTGCCGTTTATTGGTAACATGAAAAAGATTGGCGTTGAGGCGTCTTTCCGCGTGCTTGACCCCGCGCAATATCAAAACCGTATGAATGAATTTGACTATGACATGACCATTGGCTCAATCGCCCAATCCAGCAGCCCTGGTAACGAGCAACGCGATTATTGGAGCAGTGCAAAAGCCGATTTATCAGGCGGACGTAATTATATTGGCGTCAAAGATACGGTGGTGGATGCCCTGATTGAGAAAATCATCCAAGCCCCCGACCGCGACGAACTTGTTGCCCTCACCCGCGCCCTTGACCGTGTTTTATTGAGCGGTGCATACGTGATCCCTCAATGGCACATAGACCATTGGCGCATCGCAAAATGGAGCAAGCTGTCCCACCCAGAAACAATGAGTGATTTAACCCCTGCGATAACAGACACATGGTGGGTGGGGGAGTAAGGTATGCCAAAATATTCTATTTACAGCATGGGAACAGTTGACCTAAAATATATTGTTAGTGACTTGAATGGCACATTGGCACTAGATGGAGATATAATTGAAGGCGTTGCTGAAAGGTTCCAAGCCCTAGACAAATTAGGCTTTGAAATATTTGTCATAACTGGCGATATTCATGGGAATGCTGAAAAGCTTTTTGAGCATTATAGATGTAAAACACATGTGGTTGATATTACTGAAAAACACGAAAAACAAGATATACAGAAATTTAACTTTATTAATCAATTAGGAGCAAAAAACGTATTTGCATTAGGCAATGGGGCGAACGATGCCCTTATGCTTGAAAGCGCTGCTGTTGGTGTCTTAATCGCAGGGCAAGAAGGTGGCTCAACATTAGCATTACAAAAATCTAATATTGTCATTAACTCCATTAACGATGCTCTAGACTTGTTATTGAATCCAAAAAGAATTGCAGGGCACTAAAAATGAAAACAGCAATTATCATTCCTGCGCGTTATGCCTCTACGCGGTTTCCGGGGAAGCCGCTGACCTTAATTGG
>CALDHI010000076.1 GCA_937941545.1 uncultured Alphaproteobacteria bacterium | reverse complement strand
AAATGGACATGCAAATCATACCATTTGGGAAAGTTGAAAACGCTCATTATTTTATCATTTCTATAAATCGACTGCGGGTTTCAGACTCATCTTTGAAGATGCCTGTGAAATGATTGGTGACAGTGGAGCTATGTGCTTTACCAACGCCGCGTGTGCTCATGCATTGATGATTGGCGTCAATCATCACCGCGCATCCTTTGGCATCCAATGTGTCTTGGATAATCGTGGCAATATCGCGTGTCATGTTTTCTTGGGACGTCAGACGCTTGGCATAGATATCAACAATCCGCGCCAGCTTGCTAATGCCGACAACCTTCTTGTTCGGCCAATACGCCACATGCGCTTTACCGATGATGGGGGCAATGTGATGCTCACAATGGCTGACAAAATCAATGTCTTTGACCAAGACCATATCGTCATATTGGTCAATATCTTCGAATGTCTTTGCGAGTTCCTTTGCGGGGTCTTGCGTGTAGCCTATGAAATGCTCCTCAAAGGCACGCGTATAGCGGGCAGGAGTCTCTAACAATCCTGTACGCGTGGGGTCTTCGCCTGCCCATCTTAACAAGGTCTCAACTGCCTTTTCCGCTTCTTCGCGCGAAGGTTTATCATTTTGGGGGGTGAATTTTTCTACACTCATGCTATTACTATTTAAGTTATTAATATTACTCCTCATTATATGAGGGAAAATACTGAAAAAGACAAGAAAATCATGACTCGCAATACGATAAAGCTTCATAACTCCCTAACCCGTCAAAAGGAAGACTTCATCCCGATTGATGCAAATCATGTGAAATTATACGCCTGTGGCCCCACGGTCTATAACTACGCCCACATCGGTAATGCCCGCATGGCCGTTGTGTTTGACGCGTGGGTGCGTGTGTTGCGCCACCGTTATCCAAAAGTAACGTACGTGTCCAATATCACTGATGTGGATGATAAAATCATGAAGGCGGCGGATGAGACGGGCGTACCTATTTCTGAGATTACAGAAAAATACACCTGTATCTATAATGAAGACATGGCAACACTCAATGTAAACGCGCCAGATATCCAACCCAAAGCGACAGAGCATATTGGAGAGATGATTGCCCTGATTGAAACGCTGATTACAAAAGATTTTGCCTATGAAGCCGAAGGGCATGTGTTGTTTAACGTACCAAACAATCCTGCCTATGGCGCGTTATCAGGGCGCAGCCGTGATGAGCAAATCGCAGGCGCACGCGTAGAGGTTGCGCCCTATAAACGCGACGCCGCAGATTTTGTGTTGTGGAAACCTAGCACACCAGACCAAGTTGGCTGGGACTCGCCTTTTGGTTTTGGTCGCCCTGGCTGGCATATTGAATGTTCTGCGATGGCGGAAAAACATTTGGGTTTGCCGTTCGATATTCATGGCGGCGGCGCAGATTTAAAATTCCCCCATCATGAAAATGAAATCGCCCAAAGCTGTTGTGCGAACAATAAAGCGGATGATCCTGCGGGGTTCTCTCGTGTCTGGCTTCATAATGGGTTCGTGACGGTTGAGGGGGAGAAGATGTCCAAATCTTTAGGCAACTTCCTCACTGTCCATGATGCCATTAAAGACCATAAAGGCGAAGTCATACGCCTCACATTATTAAGCGCCCATTACCGCCAGCCCTTGGATTGGAGCGAGCAAGCCTTACATCAAAGTGAAGTCTTGTTGGATAAGCTGTATAAAAAGTTAGAGAGCATGTCAGAGTTAAATGCTAACGATGCTGTCGTGCCTGACCCTATTTTAAGCGCACTTTATGATGATTTGAATACACCTTTGGTGATAGCTGAATTAAATAAGTTAGTGAAACAAGAAAACAGCGCCGCGTTAAAATCGCAATTGCTAAGCGTCGGTAATTTGCTAGGTATTCTTCAAGAAGACCCTGCCAATTGGTTCGCGTCTGATGAGGACGGCGTGTCCGATGAAGATGTTAAAAAAATTGAACTGTTAATCGCTGAGCGCATGGAAGCCAAAGACAATAAAGACTTTGCACGTTCCGATAAAATCCGCGATGAGTTATTGGCAATGGGAATAGAAATCAAAGATACTCGTGATGGTACGCAGTGGGAAAAGGTTTAACGGGCGATGAGGGTATGAATATACAACATATCGTAAGGATTAGTTGTTGGGTGTTTCGCACAGTAAGCAAACTTACCTGACAATAAGTTATCATCATCGTTAGCGCTATAAGTTCCATCGTCTAAAAAAGTTCCATTGTAAAAAGAAATGTAGTTCCCAGTGGTTTGAGGTGGTGATGTATCAGATGCATTTTCAATATTTAATAGTTTATTAATTTCAAGGCAAATTTCTTGCCTGATATAGGGCGCTATTAATACGATTTCTTCATTTATGTGATTCGCGACATTAGGCAGTGAAATATTTAATATGCTAAAACTTCCGATTGCGGAATTAGTAGGCCCTACACTCCATTGTACGGTTTGATTATTTGGTAATAATCTCGGTATTATTCCTCCACCTTTTTCTTTATACACATCACATGTTTCATCGGTGCGCGCGTTTGGGTTATGTCCTGCTGGGTGTTTTAAAGTGCCATTATGATAGGTATAGCTATCATTAGCGAAACTAATCTCCGTATCACTACACCCCCGCAATCTCAATTTTTGCACCGCGTTTGCTACCGTATTCCCATACTCAATAATTTCCTGTGCGGCTAATTTGGCTTGTTCTTCGGTGAACATTGTGGAGCTGCTGTCGTTGTCGCGCGATACCACATAAGACAACATGGCAAACAGCGCGATGGCGATAAAAATATAGAAAAAGACATTGCCGGCTTGTGAATTGTTATTATTATATGTGTGTTTTGAACTGTTCATAATCAATTCTAACATTCAAATGGCTTAAAGTCATCATGGCAGGCTTTGGGAATATGCACGTCCATTGCAATAATCCCCAAACTATAGAGCGTCAGCAACACATCACGGCGTGAGCCAATCTCAATATTATCCAACATCCCAATCCCTAAAATCGGACGCTCCAGCGGAATACCTGATTTATAGGCCGCATAAACGCTGTCATACTTGCTTCTATGCGTGTCTTCTAAGGCTTCGCGTGGCCGTATCGCGCCTTCGCTATCCAACCATTCAAAGCTGAATAAGGATTGTCGATAGCTTTCAATGATGCGTTTTAAATCAATTGTAATACGCATATATTTATCAGCGCGCGCCTGCGCGGCTTTGTTATCAATTAAGTTTATGGGTAATAGTGCTGGATTTGCCATGATGTTGCTTGAATTATCAGTGTTATTTGTGCCAATTTATGCCATTATTACACCAATAAATAATAAACAAAGTCTTAAAATAATGAAACAAAATAGCCAAAACTCTCAAAAAACGCCAAAACCGTCTAAGCCATTGGACTTAATTACGGTTGCTCAGGATGCGGACGGCGTAATGTGTGATGGCGGCGGCGGGCCTTTGGGACATCCTAATGTCTGGTACAGCTTTGATGGACGCGACAACGCGGCCTGTCATTATTGCGGTCGCAGGTTCGTTAAAAATTAATCGTAACCTTTGTCATTACCTGAATTTTTAATTAGAAATTCTAAGGTAATCCAAGCCCTTAAACAGATTCTCTTTAGATAGCGCTCTTCGGCTTGTCGATTGACGGTTTTTGTACTGCGTCCTCGCGTTTACGCGCATGACGGCTTTTTTATTGTAACTTTCACCATAATTTCCTATAATACAGGTGTGCAAAGTGCCTATTGAGGGCTTTGTAATGAAGTATAGCGTCCCTCGGCTTGCCGATTGACAACTTTATAAACATAAACTTTATTTTGCTTTTAAATCGCGTAGGTCGTTTGTGGCCTTGAGCGTAACAAACAAGGAGATAAAAATGACGACAAGACTATCTTTATTCGATAGCCCAATGTTCTTGGGCTTTGACCATTTCGAAGAAACATTTAACCGCCTGCGTAAATCCGCCAGTGATGGTTATCCCCCCTATAATATTGAACAAACAGGTGAGAATGGCCTATGCATAACATTGGCTGTGGCTGGGTTTACCATGGATGATTTGGATGTTGAAGTTGAAAAAAACCAACTCATTATTCGTGGTCAACAAGACGAAGACGAGGATCGTATTTATCTTCACCGTGGCATCGCCGCCCGTCAATTCAGCCGTAGCTTCGTGCTCGCTGACGGTATAGAAGTCATTGGTGCGTCCATTGATAATGGCTTGCTTCATATTGAAATGGAGCGCGTACAGCCAGAAAGCACGGCACGCAAAATTGAAATTGCAGGCAAACCAGCGCTTAACGGCAAGAGCAATTCTGCCAGCGCAATTGACGTAGAAACAGATAAGAAAAAATAATACGACGTCATTGCGAGGACACCCTTTAGGGTGGACGCGGCAATCCATCTTGAATGTATAATGGATTGCATCGTCACTTCGTTCCTCGCCATGACGATGCTTTTTAATAATATCAAAGCTTCAGCTAAATTTGGAGCTTTTCTAAAATATAAATTCCGTGGCAACATCGGAATATGCTATTCTTATGACAGAGGTAAAAATGAGTACAAATAATAATTCTGAAACAACGAACAAAGAAGACAGGCTAAAAGAGCTTTCTATCCAAGATTTTTTAGACGTAGGACTAAACCAAGTCGCCTATATTCGTCACATGCCCTCCAATGATGACGGTGACAGAAGTTACGTGATTTACGGCGCAGATGGCTCACAAATTTCCGTCATGGACACGTACGATACCGCCCTCGCCGCCATCCGCATCAACGACCTATTTCCTGTGACGGTGCAGTAATTACATAATTATTGACAACATTGTCATATTTATATAGATTGTGCCTCATAATCACACTATAGGGATAATTATGGGCTCAACGTATAAGGCAATAAAAGCAAAATAAAACGCAGCTGCAAAGCAATGGGCGCTAGAAAAACCTGATATTCAAAGGGATTTAGTACGCAGAATAGAGAATACTTTGCGAAAAGAATTCTCTAAAAAAGCTACGATTAGGAACTTAGATCGTAAGTTAGCGTTTTCCCACGAAGCTGAGCATACTATATCTATTTATGGGAGTGATTACGCTTTAACTCCAAAACAATACGAAGAATGCTTTCAAGAAATTCCATTCGAAGATTTAAAAGAGTTTCGAGCAATACAACAAGAATTTAGTGATAGAGCATTAGTTGATGTTGCTTGGGCGAGTGTAGGGCACATATGTCAACGGGAACAATCTTTTAAAGCAGTAGGGGTTCTGGGCCTAGGTGGCCTCACATTGTGGGCTGGTGATTTTTTAGCTATGGGCGGTGGTTTAATGGCACTTTCGGGTGCGGTGGCAGGAATCTCTGGCTGGCTATTGGCCAAAAGAGCCGCAAGACCTATTAGAGAGAATTTAAGCATAACCTTTGAGTTCCAAGAAATTGCAGATGAAAGAATAGCTCTTCCTTCTGGAACTCAAGTGGAAAATTGGCATCGTAATAAAATGTTTATAGATCGCTATGAAAACGCCTTATCTTCTATTGGTAACGTTGTGCAAAAAACAGACACATTCCATGATGAATTCGCGTTGTTAAATAAACATGCTCAAGGGGCCATCATCATTTTAAACAATACAACATTATCCTTTGCTGAAAAGGATATTCAAGTCATTAGTCTACAATTAGAAGAGTTACAAAATCTTGCTGAACGTTATCAATATTGTTCAACAATATCTGAACACGTTGAAGCATCAAATCCACAACAAACGGCAGAGATAAAAATAAAGTTAGAGGGTATGTTTAAAACTGTCACAAATGGTATAGAACAAGCTGCCAAAAATGCTCTAGATACATTACAAAAAGATTTAAATGTAGATATAGAAGTCAGTGAGGACGTTGCGGGTCAGTACGCTCGGGCTATGGGGTATCAAGAAAAACAACCGCCTCTTGCGCTTGAACATTTAGAGAGTTCAACGGTGTTAGACATGCAAATTCCTGCCGCATCGCCTGATGCAGTAACGGTTGCGAATGATGATCAACAGCTCGTTCCTGATTTTCTTAAAAAGACATTTCAGCCTTAATCAAATTTCTTTTCTAAATCACTAAATCTAGTCACGCTAGATTCGAAGTGGAGCGTGATGGAGCCGATGGGGCCGTGACGTTGTTTGGCGATGATGACGTCTGCGGTATTATTACAATCACTTAAATCTTGTTGCCATTGCGCGTAACGATCGTTGAATTTCCCATCATCTTCGCCGCCGCGTTTTTCGGGTTCTTCCCGCGATAGATAATATTCACGGCGATAAATAAACATCACCACATCCGAGTCTTGCTCAATCGATCCAGACTCACGCAGGTCAGACAGCATGGGGCGCTTATCTTCACGTTGTTCCACCGCACGGCTAAGCTGTGATAGGGCGATAACAGGGATACAAAGCTCTTTCGCAATGGCTTTCAGACCCCGCGTAATTTCAGAAATTTCCAACACACGATTGCCTGAGCTTTGCGCAGAGCCAGACCCTTGCAAGAGTTGCAGGTAATCAATGACCAACATGCTCAATCCATATTGACGTTTCAAACGACGCGCCCGCGTTCGCACCGCCCCAATAGTTAAGGCAGGCGTATCATCAATATACAAAGGTACTTGGGATAGCTTTTGGCTGGCCTCTACAAATTTTCTAAAGTCGGTTTCTTTGATGTTTCCTTTACGGATATCATCCCCCGATATACCCGATTCATCCGATAAAATACGCGTCGCCAATTGGTCGGATGACATCTCAAGACTAAAGAAGCCAACGATTCCGCCTTGCTCACCGCCACTTTCGGCGTAGGCTTTGGCGGCGTTATAGGCAATGTTAACGGCCAAAGATGTCTTACCCATGGACGGACGTGCGGCCAAGATAAGTAAATCAGAATCATGCAATCCCCCCAATTTATTATCAAGGTCAGTCAAACCAGAAGTCACCCCTGTGACATGCCCATCAGACTTATAGGCTTTTTCCGCAATCTCAATCGCGGTAACAATTGAATCGCGCAGGGTAACAAACCCGCCTTGGCTGGCGCCTGTTTCAGAGAGGCTGAAAAGTTGCTTCTCCGCATCTTCAATAATTTGGTTAGCGTTTTTTTCGATATTAAAATTATAGGCTTCGGTACTGATATCCTGATTCATGCGGATAATTTCACGGCGCAAATAACGGTCATAAATTGTGTTGGCGTAATCACGTACGTTATTCAACAACGGCACTTCGTTGGCTAACTCACTCAAATATTTTGATCCCCCAACGGAACTCAACCCATCATCTTTTTCAAAGTAATCTTTCAGCGTCGTATGCTTGGCTTCCAAACCCATCTCAATCATTTTTTCGATGGTGGCATAGATATTTTGATGTGAGGGGTGAGAGAAATGTTGCGGGCGGATAATCTCGCTCACGCGCTCCATATTATTATTATCAATTAATATCATCCCAAGCAGGCCTTGCTCGGCCTCAAAATTATGGGGGAGTTCTTGACGATGTGATGTGGCGGCTTCTGCGTGTTCATCAAAAGGAACATCGTTCATGCCTTCTGGCATTTCGGTGGGCATTTCATCGTGCGGGAATGGGGCTATATCTGAATTCATAGACATTTTATGCCATAGATAAA
>CALDHI010000075.1 GCA_937941545.1 uncultured Alphaproteobacteria bacterium | reverse complement strand
AAAAACCTTCGCTATTACGCGATGCGCTCTGTATAATGATATTATGAGTTTACCACATATTGACGAAGTCCTCCAACATATCAAAGACAGTGATACCCCCCTTACCAAGCGGGATTTAATCAAGGTGTTTGATATCACAGGCGAGGATCGCAAACCGTTCAAACAATATTTACGCCAGCTTGAGCAAGATGGCCAAATCCAAAAGGGCGAAAAGCAAGCCTATAGCATCGCAGGGCATCTGCCGTCGATGGCGATGATTGAGATTACCACGATTGATGATGATGGTGATTTATTCGCCGCCCCTGTGGATTGGGATGCCGCCGTGCATGGCGCCCCACCGCGCATAGAGATTACCTCAAACACACCCCTTAAAGTCGGTGATAGAGCACTGGCGAAGCTAACGAAATATACGGATACCCTGTATGAAGGCAAAGTCATCCGTAACGTTGATAAGCAACACGGCCAAATCATGGGGCAAGTGGCCAAAACCTCTAAGGGCTTCGTTGTTCGCCCTATCGACAAAAAAGCCAAGCATGATTTTGATGTGAGTGAAGGCAACCTTAACGGCGCAAAATCTGGTGATTTGGTATTGGTGGAGCTGCTATCTTCACGCGGTATAAAACGTGGCGCGGCCAAGGTGGATAAAGTCCTCGGCCATAAAGATGACATCAACGCCATCAGCCTGATTGCCATGCATGAAGCAGGCTTAAAAGAACACTTCCTCGATAAAATTGTCGAAGCCGCGCAAGGATTAAAAGTCCCTGAACTAGGCAAACGCGAAGATTTACGCGCCCTGCCCCTCGTCACAATTGATGGCGCGGATGCCCGCGACTTTGACGATGCCGTCTTTGCGGAAGCCGTGAGCGATGCCGAAGGCGGAGGCTTTCATATTATCGTCGCCATTGCGGACGTTGCGCATTATGTGCGCCCGAACTCCGAACTGGATGTTGAAGCCCTGCGCCGTGGAAATTCAACCTATTTCCCTGACCGCGTTGTGCCGATGTTGCCCGAAGCATTATCGAACGAGATGTGTTCCTTGAACCCTAACGTCGATCGCGCCTCTATCGGCTTCCATCTTTGGATTGATGAGCATGGTGAATTGCGTAAACATAAAGTGTTCCGCGCCCTCATCCGCTCCCATGCGCGTCTGACATACGAGCAAGTGCAGGCCGCCAAAGATGGCGTGACCGATGATTTAACCGCGCCATTAATGAAGGACGTGATTGAGCCATTATATGCCGCCTATGAAATCCTTGACCAAGCCCGTCAAAAGCGCGGCGCTCTTGATTTAGACTTGCCTGAACGTCAAATCGTTATTGATGAAAAAGGCAAAATGACAGGTGTGATAAAACGCGCCCGCCTTGATGCCCATAAGCTCATCGAAGAATGTATGATTCTTGCCAATGTCGCAGCCGCTCAAGCGCTAGAAGCCAAGCAAGCGCCTTGTGTCTATCGTATTCATGACCGCCCCTCTACGGAGAAGCTAGACAGTGCGCGTGAGTTCTTAGAAGCCTTTGGCCTAAACCTGCCCAGAGGCGGTGTGGCCAAGCCCGCACAGATTAACCACTTACTCTATCAAGCCAGCGAATCTGATTATTCACAGCTTATATCCCAAGTGATTTTACGCACACAAAGCCAAGCCGTGTATCACCCAGACAATCTGGGGCATTTTGGCTTGGCGCTTCGTCGTTACGCTCATTTCACCTCGCCCATTCGCCGTTACGCGGATTTGCTGGTGCATCGCTCTCTCATCCGCGCCTATGGCCTTGGGGATGGCGGTTTAAGCGATGAAGAAATGGTAACACTGGAAGAAAAGGCCGCGCATATTTCAACGACTGAACGCACCAGTAGCGGCGCAGAGCGCAGCGCCACAGACCGCTTCACTGCCGCTTGGATGTCCGAGCGCATTGGCGCAGAATTTAGCGGCATCATTAACGGCGTCACCCGCTTTGGTTTATTTGTGACCTTGGATGAAAATGGCGCGGATGGCTTGGTGCCTATGCGCTCCTTGCCTGATGATTACTACATTCATGATGAAAAACAACATGCGTTGGTGGGACGTAAACATAAGAAAATCTACCGCCTTGGCGCGCCTGTCACCGTACGCCTCAAAGAAGCAGACGGCCTGACTGGGTCTTCCGTGTTTGAAATGGCAACGGACGAAAGCGCCGATATCCCCGGAATCACCTTTAAAAAGGTGAAAGAATATAGAGGCAACAAAAAAGGCGGCCGCTATAATAAAAAGGGCAATAAGAAAAAGTTCGAGAAAAAAGGCAAGAAAAAACCTGGCCAAGCCCCAGAAGGCAAAAGCCCTAAAAAGCCTAAGAAACCTAAAAAGAAGAGATAACGCATGATGCGTGAAACTTCCCTTGACTTTATCGCAGAAATGCTTATTTTCAGCGCATAATTTGAATTTATTAAGATTAAGAGATAAAAAATGGCTAAAAATAGTAATGCAGTTAAAGTTCGTATGGAAAGTTCCGCTGGAACAGGATATCGCTATTATAAAAAGAAAAATCCTAAGACCCAGACTGAAAAGTTGAAAATGAAGAAGTATGATCCTTGGGCAACCAATGAGAAAACAGGCAAGCGTGGCTGTCACGTTCTTTTCGAAGAAAAGAAAATGCCTCCTCACAAGAAGAACTAATTTTCTTAGGACACAAATACAAATCAGGCGCCCTATGTTGGCGCCTTTTTTATTGCTTGTTTTTAACGCTTTATTATCTAAGTACGCTCAGGCGCGTAAACGCGCTATGCTAGTCCCCTTTTCGTCATTGCGAGGAAGCCCTACTTTAGGGCTGACGCGGCAATCCATATTCGATTGTAAGGATTTGCTTCATCAATGCGCTTCTCGCAATGACGTGCTTTACTTTATTCATACAGCTTTTAAACTATGAAGGTGTAATCCCCAGCCTACTCAAGAAACAGCCGTGGTTCTGGGACGTGGTCTGCGGGGTTTAACGCACCTGTCTCGTGGAAGTAACAGATATTACGTCCGTTATCTTTGGCAAGATATAGCGCATCATCAGATTGCTTCAAGGCATCATTAGGCTCAATCATTGTCCCCGCGGGGACAATCGTGCCGCCGAGCGAAGTTGTAATTTTTAGGGATCCTTCTGGTACTTTACACGTAAAGGGTTTGTCGCAAATCGCTTTACGAAGGCGCTCCGCCACAATATGCGCCATCTCGTTCTTCACATCTGGTAACAGCGCCACAAACTCTTCACCGCCCAAACGTGCAACCATATCAAAGCCCCGCAATTTATCTTGTAGGCGTTCAGAGAATTCTTTCAAAATCTCATCGCCAACCGCATGACCATAGGTATCATTGACGATTTTGAAATTATCAATATCAATCATCAAAATGCCAAGGGACTTACGGCTCGTTTGATTTTGTTGTAAGAGCTTTTGCAAATGCACATCAAAGTAACGACGATTATAAAGCCCCGTTAAGGAATCAGTAAGCGCCATAGACAGGCTAATTTCGTAGGTAGAGCGCAGGCGTTCTTGGAATCGCTTACGGCGAATTTGCGTCCGCACACGCGCCAATAACTCATTTTTATCTACGGGGCGCAAAATATAATCATGCGCACCAATTTCTAAACCATGGGCAATGCGTGACATGTCCTCTTCGCCCGCCACCATCAAAATAGGAACAGAGCGCGAGCGCTCGCTGGAGCGGATATGTGACGATAAACGCAAGCCATCCTCACTCATTAAATTCAAGCTAATGACCATCAAATCATAATCCGTTGAAATCACACGCTCCATTGCCTCGGTGCCAGTTGTAACAACATCCACAGTGTCTTTATCAACCTTTAACGCTTCTACAATTTTTTGTGCATCGTAATCTTGATCTTCTACAACCAAAATGCGCGCATTTTCAACAGGCTCGTTCATCGCAGTTGTATTCTTTTCAACCACACCCAATTGCGCTGCGGTGTTCTCACGCACGCGCCATTCATCCACGGTCATCTTAAGACGCACGAGCGAGCGCACACGCGCCATCAACGCCGTATCATTTAATGGTTTACTTAAGAAATCATCTGCACCCGCCTCAAGGCCACGCACTCTGTCGGCTGCATCGGTCAACGCCGTCACCATTACAATGGGGATATGCGCGTAAGCAGGATTAGATTTTATCGTACGGCAAACCTCAAACCCGTCCATACCCGGCATCATAACATCCAGCAGAATAATATCTGGCCCATCGCGCTCCACTTTTTCAAGCGCTTCTTGGCCGCTGGTTGCGGTAATAACTTCATAATATTCACTGGCAAGTTTCGCCTCCAACAACTTCACATTGGGGAGAATATCATCGACAACTAAGACGCGTGCAGACATGTTAAATCCTTACTTTATTATTACTCTTTAATAATGGGTTTTGGTGTTACTGGCTCGGGTGACATCCCAAGATGGGTTTGTATAGTTTCTAAAAAGTTCGTCACGGAAATAGGTTTAGAGATGTAATCTTCGCAACCGCCTTCGCGGATTTTTTCTTCATCGCCCTTCATGGCAAACGCCGTGACGGCAATGACGGGAATATCACATAATTCCTCATCGGCTTTCAAAAGCTTTGTAATTTCTAAACCCGAAATTTCTGGCAATTGAATATCCATCAAAATTAAATCTGGTTTTTCCTTGCGCGCCAACTCAACGGCCTCGTTACCATTTTTGGTTTGTACAGTGTCAATATTATGCACCTCTAATAAATCCTGAAACAGCTTCATATTCAGGTCATTATCTTCAACGATGAGAACTTTTTTAGTCATAAAATTTAAATCTTTATAAAGTGAAAATTACCGTAACAGTGTACCAGCTAAACCATTATTTTAAATTAATTTTTTATATCCTTCTTTTTCCCACAAGAAAGATCGCCCACAACGACCTTCTCTAACGCCACCAATTTTTGCGAGACAGAGAAATCGTCATACTCAACCAACATATCTGATATAACGCCATTTTCATGGAAAACCATGCTCATTTCATAGTCAGATTCAGCGCGTGGATCCATCTTAGGGAAAACCGCCATACGCACTTTCCATGCGGGGGTATTAATCAGGCTCATCTCAATTTCGTCGCCGCCTTCAATCATCTTCATGGCATTGGTTGACGCCCCAATGAAGGTGTTGATTTCAACGGGTCCTTCATCATCACTGCCATCAAAGACGGTGGCTTGGAAGAATTTCTCTTTTGATTTGGCCTTTTTAATCATCTCAACGGTATGTGACATCGGGAAAAGTGCCCCCTTGTTCAGCTCAAAATTCAGCTCATCGGGCATTGTAAACACGGCCTTGCCGCCTTTATCAGCTAAATTCGCCTGCCCTCTTAGCTCTTGATACAGGGTATTATCGCGATTGCGACGGGCGGAAAAGTTGAAATTCTCTCCGTCAAATGTCTCATAGGTTGAGAAATCAGAACTGATTTTCATCCCTGGGCTGTCCGCATATTCGTAGGACAAAGTGAAGCGATGATCCGTTACCCATGCCTCACAGGTTGGCTTCCACTCATAAAACATTTGCCCTTTGATATTGATAATTTGCGAGCCACTGCGCGTAGCCACCAGATTAATATCATAAAGCGCCTTATGCGGGGCGAGTAAATCAATTGTTGATTGCGCATTTTTAACATCGCCTTTATCAATCCGCGCAACCGCATGGGCATCTTGTGTCATTGTTGTCGTAATTACTGCTATGGCAATCAAAGCGAAAAGAGTCTTATATAAGCGCATCGTGAAATATCCTATTTGTTCCGTCTCATTATCATACGGCATTGCGCCCTATTTTTAAATCAATAAGGCAAAGCTTGCCTGATAAAGATTAATATTTACCTTACAGTGCAGTTTTTACCGCCCTTAATTCAAAACAAAAAATACTCTAACCTATTGAAAAATATACATTCATTAAAACTGGCATGATACTAGCATTGTATAATTTAGGTTTAGTTAATATAGCGTCCGTTAGGAATTTGGGCGCTATGTAAAAAAGGGTTTAGTTTAATGTTTCAGAATACACCATCAGATGCACTTGCGGATAAATTGCACCGCACACCAAATACATTTCCTTTGAATAAAGGAAAATGGTTAAACGATGCCGATGAGGTTTTATCGTATTTACAACAAGATAATGCAATAAGCGCAAAACCGTGGAGCGACATTACCGCCCCGCTTAAGTTATTACGCCAAGCCCATAAAATCATTACACAATCTGAGCGTAAGATCACCGCACAAGCAGAGCGTATTGCGCATCTTGAGCAACTAACGACGACAGATGAGTTAACAGGCATTACAAATCGCCGCGGCTTTATGGCTGCGTTTGACAGAGAGCTAGATCGCGTTAATCGTGATAAATCCCAAGGTGGATTGCTTATCATGATTGACCTAGATAATTTTAAAGCCATCAACGATACATATGGTCATGAAGCTGGTGACGTTGCTTTGCAACTGGTTGCCAAGACATTAGAGAATGATATTAGACTGATGGATGTCGCCGCCCGCCTTGGTGGGGATGAGTTTGTGATTTTATTTGGTAACACAGACCGTGAGCAATCGTCAGAGCGTGCGCAATTCCTCATCAAGAAATTAAACAATCTTTCCTTTATTTGGAAAGGCGAAGAAGTGCCAGTGCGTGCATCATTAGGATTAAAGAATTACAAACGAGGCTCAAAAGCAAAGCATATTTTTAGCGCCGCTGATGCCAACATGTACGAAAATAAAAAACAATCTAAGGAGTTAGAAAAAGTAAA